>CALGVL010000116.1 GCA_937930165.1 uncultured Acetobacteraceae bacterium | reverse complement strand
GGGATGGAATCGGGCCGGAGGTGATCTCGGCTGGCTGCCGCGTGTTGCGGGCCGCGGCCGCCGTGGATGGCGGCTTCGCCTGCGAATTCCAGGATTTCGACTGGGGCAGCGATCTCTATCGCCGCACCGGGCGCATGATGCCGGAGGACGGGCTGAAGCAGCTCGAATCCTTCGACGCCATCTATTTCGGCGCGGTCGGCGCGCCGGACATCCCGGACCACATCACCCTCTGGGATCTGCGGCTGGCGATCTGCCAGGGTTTCGACCAATACGCCAATGTCCGCCCGACCCGCCTGCTGCCCGGCATCAAGGGGCCGCTGCGGGATGAGCTCGGGTGCCAGATAGACTGGGTGATCGTCCGCGAGAATTCGGAAGGCGAATATGCCGGCACCGGCGGCCGCGCGCATCGCGGCTTGCCGATCGAAGTCGGCATGGATGTAGCCGTCTTCACCCGCGCCGGGGTGGAGCGCATCTGCCGCTATGCCTGCGAGGTGGCCATGTCCCGCCCGCGGAAGCATCTGACCGTCGTGACCAAGTCCAATGCCCAGCGGCACGGCATGGTGATGTGGGACGAGATCTGCGCCGAGGTCACGGCGCAGTACCCGGATCTCACCGTGGACAAGATGCTGGTGGATGCGATGACCGCGCGCATGGTGATGCGGCCGGGCAGCATCGACACGGTGGTCGCCACCAACCTGCATGCCGACATCCTCTCCGATCTTGCCAGCGCCCTGGCGGGCAGCCTGGGGATCGGCGCCACCGGCAATATCGATCCGAGCCGCAAGCGCCCCTCGATGTTCGAGCCGATCCACGGTTCGGCCTTCGACATCACTGGCAAGGGCATCGCCAACCCGCTCGGCAGCTTCTGGACCGGCGCCATGCTGCTGGAGCATCTGGGCGAGCCGCGCGCCGCGCAGCGCATCATGGCAGCCGTGGAGGCGGTGACGGCGCGAGGCCAGGTGCTGCCTCCCGATCTCGGCGGCACCGCCACCACCGAGCAGGTCACGCAGGCGGTGATCGCCGCGCTGGAAGGCGCCAATAGCTGAACGGAGCAGGGGCGCCTAATGGCGCCCCCAGCACAGCCTCATGCGAGGCCTTACAAGGGGGAGGAAGCTCCCTCCCCCTTTCGCCAGCTACAGCTTCCGGGCCTGGGCGGCGACATAGCCGCGGTTCCAGGTGGGCGTGATCCAGATCTCGTTCACGCAGACATGCGGCGGCAGGCAGGCGATGTAGCGGATCATGTCGCCCACATCCTCCGGCTGCAGCATCCGGTCGAGGTCCTCCTGGCTCAGCGGGTTCGGCCGCTTCTTCAGGATGGGGGTGTTCACCTCGCCCGGCAGCAGGGCGCAGCTTCGGATGCCGTTGGTGCATTCCTCCATGTTGATGCTGTGGCTCATCGCCACCACGGCATGCTTCGCCGCGGTATAGCCGGGCCCGCTCATCGGGCTGACATTGCGCCCGGCCATTGAGGCGGTGTGGATCATCAGCCCGCCGCCCTGCTCCCGCATCATCGGCAGCACCGCCCGCGCGCAGTAGAAGGCGGAGGAGAGATTGCCGTGGATCAGCTCGTCGATCCCTTCCGGGCTGATCCGCTTCCAGTCGCGCTCGGTGATGTTCAGCCCGGCATTGCTGACCAGGATGTCCAGCCGGCCGATGTCCTTCCTGATCCAATCGGCAACCTTCTGGACATCGCCCGACTTCATCAGGTCCGCGGGCTGGACATGCGCGGTGCCGCCGGCGGCGCGGATGCGGCCGGCCACCTCCTCCAGCGGCTCCCGCCGGCGGCCGGTGAGGACGACCACCGCCCCCTCCTCCGCCAGTTTCAGCGCGGCGGCCTCGCCAATCCCGCTGCCCGCGCCCGTAACCCAGGCGATCTTGCCCTGCAACCGGCCCATGCCTAACTCCTCCCCATCCGGATGCCTGCAGGCTACCCTCTCCGCGCCGTCTTGTGGAGCGGCGAGCGGCATGCTTCGCTCCCGGCCGGAGGGAATGTGGGAGGAAGGCATGAAGATCGCCAGGGTCGAGACATTGCGGGCGGATGCGGGCTGGCGCCTCTTTTCCTTCCTGAAGGTCACCACGGATGACGGGCTGGTCGGCTGGTCCGAATACAACGAGAGCTTCGGCAGCACTGGCCTTTCCGCGGTGATCGAGGGACTCTCGCCGCTCATCATCGGCCGCGACCCCAGGCGGTTCGAGGAAGTGACGGCCTTCCTGCATGTGATGACCCGGCAGTCGCGGGGCGGGCTGAACCAACAGGCGATCGCCGCCATCGAGAATGCGCTGCTCGACATCGCCGCCAAGGCGCGTGGCATCCCGGTCTATGCCCTGTTCGGCGGCCCGATCCGGGAACGGATCCCGGTCTACTGGTCGCATTTCGGCAGCTACCGCGTGCGCAATGCCGCCTATATGGGCGTGCCGCCACTGACGGATTACGACGAGGTCGCCCGCCACGCCGCCGAGGTCAAGGCGCGCGGCTTCAAGGGCCTCAAGACCAACATCCTGATCCCCGGCGCGGATGGCAAGCTGTTCCAGTACTCGCCCGGCTTCGGCCGGCATGCCGGCTGGCCAGAGCTGAACTGGGACAACCGGACGCTCGCCCTGCTGCAGCGGCACCTGCGCACCATCCGGGACGCGGTGGGGCCGGAAATGGGCGTCCATCTCGACACCAATTTCCATTTCAGGACCGAAGGCTATCTGCGTGTGGCCGAGGCGGTGGCGCCCTTCAACCTGACCTGGCTGGAGATCGACACCCACGACCCGGCGGCGCTGGCCAGCATCAAGCGTCAGGCCCCCTGCCCGATCGCAAGCTGCGAGACCTTGCACGGCCGCCGCGAATTCCGGCCCTTCCTTGAGCACTACGCCATGGATGTCGCCATCGTGGACGTGATCTGGAACGGGCTGTCCGAGTCCATGAAGATCGCCGCCATGTGCGATGTCTATGAGATCAACTGCGCGCCGCACAATTTCTACGGCAATCTGTGCAGCATGATCAGCGCACATTTCAGCGCCTCCATCCCGAATTTCCGGGTGATGGAGATCGATATCGACAGCGTCTCCTGGCGCGACGAATTCACGCCCCCGCCGGTGATCGAGAATGGCGAGCTGGTGCTGCCGACCGGGCCAGGCTGGGGCGTCGAGGTGAATGAGGCGGCCATCCGCGCCCGGCCGCCGAAAGGCTGAGGGAGGGAGAACGGATCATGGCAAAATTCAAGATTGTGACGCCGGCCGGCGCCAGCTTCACCGTCGCCGGCGGTGGCTACGCGCTGGAGATGGAGGCGCTGGAGGGGCTGGATGCCGAGATCGTCGAGGCACCGACCGACGAAGACGGCTTCATCGCCGCCGCAAAGGATGCCGATGCGATCTACGCCAAGGCCATCCCCATCACCAAAAGGATCATCGACAGCCTGGAGAAGTGCCGCATCATCGCCCTCGGCAGCGTCGGCGTCGATTCGGTGGATGTGAAGGCGGCGACGGAGCGCGGCATTCCCGTCACCAATGTTCCCGACACCTTCATTGAGGAGGTGGCGGACCATGCCATGATGCTGCTGCTGGCCAGCTTCCGCCGGCTGATCGAGCAGGACCGCATGGTGCGCGAGGGCCGTTGGAAGGAAGGCCGCCCGGCCCTGCTGAAGATCCCCCGGCTGATGGGCCAGACCCTCGGCTTCATCTCCTTCGGCCGGGTCGCCCGCGCAGTGGCGAAGCGCGCCGCGCCCTTCGGCCTGCGCATGATCGCCTATGACCCCTTCGTGGAGGAGATGCTGATCTCCGACCATGGGGTGCAGCCGGCGACGCTCTCCGAGGTTCTGTCGCAGTCGGATTTCGTCTCCATGCATGCCCCGGCCCGGCCGGAGGTGCACCATATGCTGAAGGAGCAGCATTTCCGGGCGATGAAGCCCACCGCCATCTTTATCAACACTGGCCGTGGCCCGACGGTGGACGAGGAGGCGCTGATCCGTGCCCTGAAGGAAGGCTGGATCGCCCATGCGGCACTGGACGTGCTGGAGACCGAGCCGCCCTCCCCTGACAATCCGCTGCTGCGGATGGACAATGTGACGCTGACGGCGCATGTCGCCTCCGCCTCGGCCCGCTTCGACGAGGCACGGAAGCGGCGCGTCGGGCACGAGCTGGCGCTTGTGCTCTCTGGCAAATGGCCGATGAGCTGCGTCAACCCGGCCGTGCTGCAGGACACGAAGCTTCGCCGCTGGCAGCCCATCGGCATGGGCCGCGGCCCGAACAGCTAGAAGGAAGGTTTACCATGCCCAGCAAGATCGCGGTCGTCACCGGCGCAGGATCCGGCGTCGGCCGCGCCTCGGCCCTCGCCCTGCTCCAGGATGGCTGGTCCGTCGCCCTGGCCGGGCGCCGCAAGGAGGCGCTGGAGGAGACGGTGCGCATGGCCGGCGATGCCGGCCAACGCGCCCTGGTGGTGCCCACCGATGTCGGCAAGCCGGATTCGGTGGCCGCTCTGTTCTCCCAGGTGAAGGACCGGTTCGGGCGGCTCGACTTCCTGTTCAACAATGCCGGCGGCAATGTCCCCGCCGGCCCGCTGGAAGACCTGGCCTATGAGGACTGGGCGCGGGTGGTGCAGGTCAACCTGACCGGCTCCTTCCTCTGCGCCCAGCAGGCCTTCCGCATCATGAAGGAGCAGAATCCGAGGGGCGGGCGGATCGTGAACAACGGCTCCATCTCCGCCCATGTCCCGCGGCCGGATTCCGTCGCCTATACCAGCACCAAGCACGCCATCACCGGCCTGACCAAGTCCCTGTCCCTGGACGGGCGGAAATACGACATCGTCAGCGGCCAGATCGATATCGGCAATGCCGCCACGCCGATGACCGAGCGCATGCAGCGCGGCGTGAAGCAGGCGAACGGCACCGTGGCGGTGGAGCCGGTGATGGATGTGCGGCATGTGGCCGACACGATCGTCATGATGGCGAACATGCCGCTGGACGCCAACATCCAGTTCGTCACGGTGATGGCCAGCAAGATGCACTTCATCGGGCGCGGCTGAGCCGCCGTATCGCGGTCAGGCCGCGTCCATCCGGATCGGGGGCGGCTCCCGCAGCGGCGCCTCGATCTCGCAGACCAGGCCGGTGGGGCGGAAGTCGAGCCGGACGCTGCCCCCCAATTCCCGCGCCAGCCCGTGCTCCAGCAGCCTGGTGCCGAAGCCGCGCCGCTTGGGTGGCCCCTGCACTGGCGGGCCGCCCTGCTCCACCCAGCGCAGGCGCAGCAGGGACGCCTGGCCGGGCAGTGTCGGATCCTGGCGCCAGGTCACCCGAATCCCGCCCTCCGGCCGGCTCAGCGCGCCGTGCCGGGCGGCATTGGTCGCCAATTCGTGCAGCGCGACGGCCAGGGGCACGACCAGGCGTGGCGGCACATGGATGGGCGGACCGCCGATCGCATATCGTGCCCCCGCCGCGCCGGCACTGTGGGGCGCGAGGGCCAGGGCCACCAACTCGCCCAGGTTGGCGCCGCTCCACCCCTCGCGGGTCAGCAGGTCGTGCGAGCGGGCGAGAGCCAGCAGCCTCGCTTCGAACGCGGCCCGGGCCGCGGCTGGGATAGTCCCATCCCCGTCCGGGGATGCCCGCAGGGTCTGGGCAGCGAGGGACTGTACCGTGGCAAGGGTGTTCTTGACCCGGTGGTTCAGTTCGCCCACCGTCAGGCGGAGCCGGGCCTCGGTCCGCCGGCGCTCCGTCACGTCGGCGAGCACGCCGAGCACCTTCTCTCTTCCATCCAGCCCACGGTGCAGGGCGCCGCGCGCCTCCAGCCAGCGGATCTCGCCATCCCCGGCGCGGCGGATCCGGAAATCGAGCATCAGCGGCCCCGAGCCGCGGCGCAGGGCGCGGAAGGCCGCCTGCACCTGCCGCCTTTCCTCCGGTACCACATGGCGCAGGAAGACCCGCCAGTTCCAATGCGCCACCGGCCGCTCATAGCCGAACAGCGCATCATGGCGAGCGGAGCGCAGGACCTGCCCGGTCGCCGGATCCAGCTCCCAGGCGGCGAGCCCACCGGCATTCAGCGCCAGGCTCAGCCGCGCCTCCTTCTCCAGCAATTCGGCCGTGGCCCGGTCACGCCCTTCCGCCGCCTCCGCCATGCGGTCCAGCGCGCCGGCCAGCCTGGCGAGCTCCGGGGTGGAGCCATCAAGAGCTGGGGTGGCCCGGATCTCGTAGCGTCCCCTCTCCCATTGCGACGCAGCATCCAGCAACACCGAAAGCGGCCGCAGGACGAAGCGCCGCGCGCCAGCCCAGGCCGCGAGAAGGGCGAGCACCGTGCCGCCCAGGATGAGCAGCAGGCCGCGCCGCTCCGCGGCCCGCACCGGCGCGAGCGTCGCCCCGGCATCGAGCGAAACGGCCAGCCGCAGGGCGCCGCCGGTGCCGGGGACGAAGGGTGCCAGGCCGAACAACCGGGGTGCCCCGTCCAGGCCGGGAGCCTCGACCAGCATCGCGGCATCCGCCGGCTCCAATTCGGGGCCCGGAGCCGGGGCTGGCGGCAGCAGGCGAAGTAGCCCCGGTGGCGCCGGATCACCCGGCTTCAGGCCTTCCGCCCTGTCGTCCGAAAGGTACAGGACGATGCGGTCGTTCCGGTCCACCACCAGAAGCCTCGCCCCGGCAGGCAGTCCGATGGGTCTCAGCAGATCGGCCAGGACCTCGACGCCGACCGCGGCGCCGACCGTACCGGCCTGGCCTGTGCCGGAGGGGCCAATGATCGGCAGGCCGAAATGCAGGCTGCCGCCGGGCAGCAGCGCGCCCTGCTCCCACTCTCCCACGGCGAAGCCGCCGGTCAGCAGGGGCAGGCGGTGGAAGGAACGGTTACCGTTATAGAAGCTGCGTGGCGCCGTCCCGGCGGTGGTGCAGAGCACCCATCCATCCGGTCCATTGACCCCGAGCAGGATCTGGTCAGCGAAGCGCGCCTTGAGCTGCAGCAGCATGGAGGTGCAGCTGGCGGCGTCGCCGCTGCGGACCGGTGGCGCCTCGGAGAGTACAACCAGCGCCTCCCGCAGCCCCTCCACGAAGCGGCCGAGCCGGGCGGAGGCGTCGCGGGCAAGGCGGACCGCCTGGTCGCGCGCAGCGGCGCTGCGCTGCTCGCGCAGGTCGATCTGCATGGCGATCAGCAACAGGATGGCCGGCAGCAGCGCCAAGGCTACCAGCAGGAAGAGCCGGATGAGAAGGCTGGGCCGCGACTTCACCTCTCCGTTCTTATCAGCGGCCATGGCCACATCCCATACGGAAGTACTGCCCCGCGGCCGAAGGCCGCGGAGGCGGGTCCACCGCGGCCCACCCTCCCAGCCCGGTTGATGTACCGGGGCTTATCATTACCTTCCGGTGAAATGCGGTTTGCGCTTCTCCAGCATGGCGCTCACCGCTTCCCTGTGGTCCTCGGTGCTGTGGGCCAGGGCCTGATAGGCGGCGGAAAGCTCGAGCAGGGTCGGCAGGCGGACATGCTCGCTCTCCCGCAGCAGGCGCTTGGTCATGCGCAGAGCATCCGGCGGGTTGGCGGCGATGCGCCCGGCCAGCGCCCGCGCCGCGTCCATCAATTCGTCATGCGGAACGACGCGCGAGACCAGGCGGACGCCGAGCGCTGCCTGCGCATCCAGAACATCGCCGGTGAAGCTCATCTCGCAGGCGACGGACATGCCGACCACGCGCGGCAGCAGCCAGGCGCCGCCATCGCCCGGGACGATGCCGACCTTGACGAAGCTCTCGGCGAATGTCGCCTTCTCCGAGGCAATGCGCATGTCGCACATGCAGGCGACATCCAGGCCCAGGCCGATCGCGGGCCCGTTCACCGCGGCGATGGTCGGCGCGTCGCATTCATAGAGGGCCTGTGCCATGCGCTGCACGCCGCGGCGGTAATTCTCGCGCAGGTCGGCGTGGCTGCCCTCGATGATGCCGCGGCGGTCGCGCATCGCCTTCAGGTCGCCGCCGGCGCAGAAGGCGGTGCCGGCGCCGGTCAGGATCACGCAACGCACCGAGCGGTCCAGGTTGATGCGCCGGCAGGCATCCACGATGGCATCGCATTCCTCGAAGGAGGAGATGGCGTTGCGCTTCTCCGGCGCGTTCAGGGTGAGCGTGACGATGGGACCGTCCTGCTCATAGAGGATGTAGTCGGTCATGCGGAAATCTCCGTCTCGTCCCTTGCCGTCAGGTCCGGCCACAACGCTGCGCCGCCGCGGGCGAGCGCCGCCTGGCCGATGCGCCGCGCCCAGAAGCGCTCGGCGCCGCAGGCATCCCGCCAGGACCACATCCGGCGGGTGAAGAGGTGCAGCGGATGCTCGTCGGTAAAGCCGATGGCGGCATGGACCTGATGTGCGATCGCCGCGCCGGTGCCGGCGGCCTCGCCGGCCACCACCTTGGCGGAGGCGATCTCGAATTCCGCGCCGGCCAGGCCGCGCCGGGCGGCGGCGCGCCCGGCCTGGGCCACGGCGACGCCGGCCGCCGCGACCTCCGCGGCGCAAAGGGCAAGCTGCTGCTGCACCGCCTGGAAGGCGCCGATGGGCCGGCCGAATTGCTGGCGGGTATTGGCGTATTCCACCGCCATCGCCAGCACCGCCTCCAGCGCGCCGGCAATCTGCGCCGCATGCAGCAGGGCGCCGGCGCGCAGCGCCGCTTCGGGGCCAAGCCGGTCCGGCAGCCGGCCGGCGGCCTGCGGGGTACCGAAACTGGCCCGGTCCGCGGGCTCCCGCCCAGGGAGGCTACGACCCTGTTGCCAATCCAGCCCGGCGGCGGCATGCAGCGCCACCTGCCCCGCGTTATCCACCGTCACCACATGACCGGCCTGGCGGCCCCAGGGCACCGCCTCACCCGGCACGACCAAGGCGATGAGACCGGAAGGCGGCGTGATGCCGGCTGCGGCCAGCAGCGCCGCGGCGGCCATGCTCCCGGCCAGGGGCAGCGGCGCGCCGTGCCGGCCGAGCACCTGCCAGACCGCCACCGCATCCCCCCAGCCCAGGCCGGCGCCGCCCATCGCCTCCGGCACCAGGGCCAGCGGCAGGCCGAGTGCCTCCACCTCCTCCCATAGCGCCGCGGGCCATTCGCCGCGCTCCGCCACGCGCAGCAGATCCGGGCCGGAGCGGTCGGTCAGGAGCCGTTCCACCTGCTCCAGCAGGATGCCGCGCAGGTCGTCATTGGTCTCGCTCATGGCTCAGCGCAGCCCCAGTTGGCGGGCAATGATGCCCCGGAGGATTTCCCGCGTGCCGCCGCGCAGCGAATAGCTGCGCGCCACCATGGTGATGTAGCCCAGCATTTCCTGCACCTGTGGTGGCGTGCGGATCGGGTCCAGCAGGTCGCGCAGCTTCTCCGGCAGCGCCTGCTCGTAGTCATTTCCGGCATCCTTCACCAGCGCGGCCTCCCGCGCCGGGGCCTTGCCATCCTGCAGCATGCCAGCAACCGAGAGGGACATCTGCCGCAGCGTCGCGGCACGAGCCAGCAGGCGGCCGACGACTTCCGGTGCCGCCGGCTCCGCGCGCAGGTCGTCGAGTGCCGCGATCAGCAGCGGCAGGGAGGAGAGGTAGCGCTCCGGCCCGCTGCGCTCGAAGGCGAGCTCGGCGGTCGCCTGCTCCCAGCCGGCCCCTTCCTGGCCGACCAGCATGTTGTCGGGGACGAAGACATTGTCGAAGGTGACCTCGTTGAAGCCTTCCTCGCCGGCCAGGTCCAGAATGGGGCGGATGGTGATGCCGGAGAGGCGGCAGTCTATCAGGAATTGCGACAGGCCCTGATGCTTCTTCCTGGGGTCCGTCACCGGGCTGGTGCGCAGCAGGGCGATCATGAAGTCGCAGAGATGGGCGTTTGTGGTCCAGACCTTGCGGCCATTGATCCGCCAGCCGCCCGGCACCTTCTCCGCCCGCGTCCGCAGGCTGGCGAGGTCGGATCCGGAATCCGGCTCCGACAGGCCGATGCAGAAGGCGAGTTCGCCGCTGGCGATGCGGGGGAGGAATTCGCGCCGCTGCTCCTCCGTGCCCAGGCGCAGGATCAGCGGGCCGCTCTGCCGGTCGCCGATCCAGTGGGCGCCAACCGGGGCGCCCACGGCCAGCATCTCCTCCAGCACGACATAGCGTTCCAGGGCGGAGCGTTCATGCCCGCCATAGGCTTTCGGCCAGGTCATGCCAATCCATCCGCGGCGGCCGACCTCGCGCGAGAATTCGCGGTCGAAGCCCATCCAGGAATAGGCCCGGACCATGGGCGACCAGTCCTTCCCGGCCTCTGCCAGAAAGGCACGAAGCTCGGCCCGCAACGCAGGGGCCGTTGCGGGCGTGTCCCGCAGGTCGAAGCGCAGCCCGGCCATCCCGGTCCTCCTCCCCTTCCCTCTCCCCCATTGAGTGGCCGATTCCGGGCCATCGCGCCACCCCTCTCGACATGCGAAGCGGGGACGGCTTTCCTCTGCGGGACGCGAGACGGAAGGCAATGGGGATGGAAAAGTTCGGGATCGGCCAGCCAGTGCGGCGCAAGGAAGATGTGCGGCTCCTGACAGGGCGCGGCACCTATACCGACGACATCGACCGCCCCGGCCAGGTGCATGCTTATGTGGTGCGCTCCCCGCATGCCCATGCGCGCATCCTCTCCATCGATACGGAGGCGGCGAAGGCCGCGCCGGGCGTGCTCGCAGTGCTGACCGGGCATGACGCGGCAGCGGACGGGATCGGCCACTTCCCGGTGATGGTCGAGGTGCCGGGGAAGGACGGCAAGCCGCTCTGGCCGACGCCGCGGGAGATGCTGCAGACGCGGAAGGTGCGCTTCGTCGGCGACCCGGTGGCGTTGGTGGTGGCGGAAACCCGCGCCCAGGCCCAGGACGCGGCCGAATTGGTGATGGTGGATTACGAGATCCTGCCCAGCGTCACAGACACCGCCGCCGCCGACAGCCCCGACGCGCCGGTGATCTGGGAGGAGCGCGGGAGCAATCTCTGCGTCCATTGGGACAGCGGCCGGGAAAAGGAGGCAGATGAGGCTTTCACCAGGGCCGCCCGCACGGTCAGCATCGAGCTGATCAATAACCGCCTGGTCGGCAACCCGATGGAGCCGCGCGTCGCCATCGGGGAATACGACCCGGACATGGGCCGCTATACCCTCTATTCCCCGACCCAGGGTGTGATCCGGGTGCGGGATGCGCTGGCCAAGCTGATCCTGAAGGTGCCGAACGAGAAGCTGCGCGTCATCTCCCCCGATGTGGGCGGCGGCTTCGGGCTGCGCGGCAAGGTGCATCCGGAAAGCGGCATGGTGCTCTGGGCGGCGAGACGCGTCGGCCGGCCGGTGAAGTGGCGCAGCGACCGGACCGAGACCTTCCTCTGCGATCCCCATGGCCGCGATCATGTGACGCGGGCGGAGATGGCCTTCGATGAGAATGCCAAGATCCTGGGCGCCAGGATCCGCACCATCGCCGCCATGGGCGCCTATCTGCAGGATTTCGGCCCACGTATCCCAACCGTGGCCGGCGGCCGGATCAACGGCACCGTCTATGACATCCAGGCGCTGAACGTTCAGGTCCGCTGCGTCTTCACCAACACCTCGCCGACCGATGCCTATCGCGGCGCCGGGCGGCCGGAAACTGCCTATGTGCTGGAGCGGCTGCTGGACCAGGGGGCGTTGGCCTTCGGCATCGGCCGGGACGAGATCCGCCGGCGCAACTACATCCGGCCGGAGCAGATCCCCTACCGCAACGCCGCGGGCAACGAGATCGACAGCGGCCGCTTCGCCGAGACGCAGGAGATGGCGCTGAAGCTGGCTGACTGGGCCGGCTTCCCAGCGCGGCGGGCGGAGGCAGCACGGCGTGGCAAGCGGCGGGGCATCGGCATCGGCTACTTCATCGAGGCCTCAGGCGGGCAGCCGAGCGAATGGGCGCGGGTGCGTTTCGAGAAGGACGGCACCGTGACCCTGACCGTCGGCACCTTCAGCCATGGCCAGGGGCATGAGACGGCCTACGCCCAGATCCTGCACGACAAGCTGGGCATCCCCTTCGACAAAGTGCGCTTCGTCCAGGGCGATACCGAGGTGGTGGAGAAGGGTGGCGGCACAGGCGGTTCCCGTTCGTCGCAGATGGGCGGGGTGGCGGTGGCGCGGGCCTCGGAACTGGTGATCGCCAAGGGTCGGCGGCTGGCGGCGCATCTGCTGGAAGCTGGCCTGGAGGATGTGGAGTTCCAGGACGGACTGTTCCGCGTCGCCGGCACCGACCTGAAGGCGAGCTGGGAGCAGGTGATCGAACTGGCGCAGAATCCACCGGATGGCGAAACGCCGGGGCTGGACGAGCAGCTCCTCTACACCCGCAACACCGAATGCAACTTCCCCAATGGCTGCCATGTGGCCGAGGTCGAGATCGACGAGGAAACCGGCCAGGTGCAGGTGGTCCGCTACGCCGCGGTGGACGATGTAGGCAATGTGATCAACCCGCTGCTGGTGCACGGACAGTCGCATGGCGGCATCATGACCGGCATCGGCCAGGCACTGCTGGAGCATGCGGTCTATGACCGGGAGAGCGGCCAGATCCTGACCGCCAGCTTCCAGGACTACTGCATGCCCCGCGCCTCCGACGCGCCGAGCTTCGATCTGGATTTCAATGTGGTGCCCTGTCCGAACAACGATCTCGGCGTGAAGGGCGCCGGCGAGGGTGGAGCCTGCGGCGCGCCGCCGGCTGTCGTCTCCGCCGTCTGCGATGCGCTCGGCGTCGCGCATATCGACATGCCGGTGACGCCGGAGAAGGTGTGGCGTGTCCTGGCCGCCCAAAGGAAGGCGGCATGAGCCAGGACTTCATTCCCGCCGTCTTCATGCGCGGCGGGTCCTCCAAGGGCGTGTTCTTCCACGCGCGGGACCTGCCGGGGGACCGGGAGGCGGTGGACCGCATCCTGCTCTCGGTGCTCGGCAGCCCGGATCCCTATGGGCGGCAATTGGACGGGATGGGTGGCGGCATCTCCTCGCTCTCCAAGGGCGTCATCATCGGGCCGCCGACGCATCCCGAAGCGGACGTGGACTACACCTTTGCCCAGGTTGCCGTGGACCGGCCCGTGGTGGACTGGAAGGGGAATTGCGGCAACCTCTCCTCGGCCGTCGGCCCCTTCGCCGTGGATGAGGGGCTGGTGCGCGTCGCGGATGGCGAGGCGCCAAGGGAAGCCTTGGTGCGCATCCATCAGGTAAACACGCGCAAGCTGATTCATGCCCGCTTCCCGGTCCGGAATGGGCGCGCGGAGGTGAAGGGAGATTTCGCCATCGCCGGCGTTCCCGGCACCGGGGCGCGCATCCGGCTGGACTTCCTCTCCCCTGGCGGGACGCAGACGGATGCGCTGCTGCCGACCGGGAAGGCGATGGACCTGCTGGAGATCGAGGGCTTCGGCCGCATCCGCGCCACGCTGGTGGACGCCGCGAACCCCGCGGTCTTCATCGCCGCCGAGGATCTTCGCCTGACCGGCACGGAATCGCCCGAGGCGCTCGAAGCTCGTCCCGACCTGATGGCGCTGCTGGACCGCATCCGTCGGGCTGCGGGCGTGGCGATGGGGCTTGCGGCGAGGCCCGATGCGGTCGGCCTCGCCAGCCCGCGCGTGGCGCTGGTCTCCGGCCCCGCCGCCGCGCGGACGCTTGATGGGGAGGTGCTGGATCCAGCCGGGCACGACATCACGGTGCGCATGCTGTCCATGGAGCGGCCGCACCGTGCCGTGCCGATCAGTGGGGCACTGGGCCTCGCCGTTGCCTGCCGCATCGCCGGCAGCATCCCGCATGCGCTCGCCCGCCAGGGCCCGCGGCCGGAGGAGATCCGGGTGGCGCATCCTTCCGGCACGCTGACCGTCGGCGCGGAGGTGCGGCAGGACGGCGCCGGCTGGCATGCCGACAGCGCGGTGGTGTTCCGTACCGCGCGACGGCTGATGCAGGGCCAGGTCGCGGTCAACCTCTAGCGCAGCAGGTCCAGCGCCTCGGGGAAGCAGCGCTGATAGGCCTCCCCGTAGGTCATTGCCCGCCCTGTGTTGCGGCCGCCCTGCTGGCCGCGGTTCAGCGCCACGCGCTCATAATAATGCCAGAGATGCTGCTGCGCCGGCAGCGCCTCGAAGGCAGCGCGCTTCACCTCCCAGACCGGGTCGATATTCAGGATCGCATCGGGGCGGAAGCCGCATTGCTCGGTCTGGTGCGGCTCGAACATATAGACCTGAGGGGCGTTGTAGGCGGCGTCCGGTCCCGGCTTGTGCCCGGCCGCCTGGGCGATTACCCGCGCCTGCAGCGCGAAGCGGTTTGCGGCCGGGTGGTCGAAATTGTAGGGATCCTCGGCGGCATGGGTCAGCACCACATCCGGCCGCAGGGCGCGGTAGGTGTCCACCATGCGCTCCATCAGCGCGGGCGTCAGGCCGAGCGGATAGTCGCCGGCATCGAAGAATTCGATCGTGGCGCCGAGGATGCCGGCGGCCTTCTCGGCCTCCGCCCTGCGGGCTGCCTTCACCCCTTCCAGCGTCGCGCCCGGCTGCCTCCAGGCGCCTTGGCTTTCGCCCCGCTCGCCAAAGGACAGGCAGGTGACATGGACGCGCCAGCCCGCCCTCGCATGGAGCGCGATGGCGCCGCCGGCACGCCAGACGAAATCGCCCGGATGGGCGGTGACCACCAGCATCGTCGGCATGGACTTCCTCCATTCCTTTGGTTGTGGCGGGTTTTCGCCCGCCCGGGCACAGGATACAACCCGTGCGTCAGTCCAGGATGAGGACCCCGCCGTGCCCGACACGCACGCCCCTGCCCGCCGCTTCCGCGTCGGCTATCTCTCGCATGTGCCGCACCAGTCCTTCCTGGACACGGCCGCCCAGCACCCCGAGATGGAGGTCGTGCGCATCCCGCTGGAGCAGCCGGAGGAGGCGGTGATCCAGGCGCTGGCCGGCTGTGACGCCTATTACGTCATGGCCTCCCGCGACGAGCTGCCGAAGCCGTTCCATGTCGGGAAGGCGCTGCTGGCACGCCTGCCGAGGCTGCTGATGGTGGCCAGCACCGGCGCCGGCTACGACACGGTGGATCCGGCGGCCTGCACCGAGGCCGGCGTGCTGCTGGTGAACCAGGCCGGCGGCAATGCCGAAGGCGTGGCGGAACATGCCGTCGGCATGATGCTGGCCCTGCTGAAACGTATGCCGGAAGCGCATGCGGCCATGCTGGCGGGGAATGCCCGGGATCGCGGCGCGCTGATGGGGCGGGAGCTGCGCGGACGGACCGTGGGCCTCGTCGGCATCGGCAATATCGGCACGCGGGTCGCCGAGATCGTCCGGCTGGCCTTCTCCTGCCGCGTCCTGGCCTGCGATCCCTATCTGGACGCGGCAACCATTGCCGCACGCGGCGCCGAGAAGGTGGAGATGCCGCAACTCCTCGCGGAGAGCGATATCGTCAGCCTGCACCTGCCGCTGACCCCGGAAAGCCGCCACCTGATGAATGCCGAAGCCTTCGCGCGGATGAAGCCGGGGGCGATCTTCGTGACCACTGCCCGCGGCAGCATCCATGACGAGGCTGCCTTGCATGCCGCCCTCACCTCCGGCCACCTCGCCGGTGCGGGGCTGGATGTCTGGGAACAGGAGCCGCCGCCGCCCGACCACCCGCTGCTGCACCTGCCGAATGTGATCGCCAGCCAGCACACCGCCGGCGTGACGCATGAGAGTCGCGCCAACATCACCCGCATCGCCGCCCTGGCCTTCGCCGATGCCGCGAATGGCCGCCTGCCGCCGCGGATCATCAATCCGCAGGTCGTGCCGCGCTTCGCCGAACGCTGGGCGGCGGCCTTCGGGCGGCAGATGGCGGTCTAGCTACTCCACCACGCTCTCCCAGGCCCAGGGGCGCGCGGCCCGGTCGCGCGCCTGCCAAGCGGCAATCTCCTCGGCGCGGCGCTTCGTCAGGGCGATCTCGTCCAGCCCCTCGAGCATCGCCTCCTTCTTCCGCGCATCCACGGCGAAGGACACTTCCTCGCCCCAGGGCGTGACCACCACCTGCCGTTCCAGATCCACTGTGGTGCGGGCATTGCCGGGGGAGGCTTCGGTTTCCTCCGCGATGCGGCGCACCACCTCCTCTGGCAGCCGCACGGGCAGCAGCCCGTTCTGGAAGCAGTTGTTGAAGAAGATGTCGCCGAAGGAGGGCGCGATGACGCAGCGCACCCCCATGCCCATCAATGCCCAGACCGCCCCTTCCCGCGAGGAGCCACAGCCGAAATTCGGCCCGGCCAGCAGGATGGGAGAGCCACGGAAGGGCTCGCGGTTCAGCGGGAAGTCCGGGTTCTCGCTGCCATCCGCCCGGTAGCGGAACCGCTCGAAGCCATATGGACCAAGGCCGGTGCGCGACGCCCCGACCAGGCGCTGCACCGGAATGATCATGTCCGTGTCGATATTGGCCCAGAGCAGTGGTGCCGCTGGCCCAGTGACGGTGATGAATTTCTCCACGCCCTGCCTCCCCCCTCAGGCCATGAACTGCCGCACATCGACGATCCGTCCGGCCAGTGCTGCCGCGGCGGCCATGGCGGGGCTCGCCAGATGGGTGCGCGATCCGGTGCCCTGCCGTCCGACGAAATTGCGGTTGCTGGTAGAGACACAGCGGGCGCCGGGCGGCACCACTTCCCCATTCGCCGCGACGCAGAGGGAGCAGCCCGGCTCCCGCCATTCGAAACCGGCGTCGAGGAAAAGCCGGTGCAGCCCCTCCGCCTCCGCATCCCGCTTCACCTGTTCGGAGCCGGGCACCACCCAGGCGGTCACGCCCTCCGCCACCTTGCGCCCGCGCAGCACCGCGGCGGCGGCGCGCAGGTCGGAGATGCGGCTGTTGGTGCAGGAGCCGATGAAGACCCAGTCCACCTTGGTTCCGGCAATCGGTTGTCCCGGCACCAGCCCCATATAGTCCAGCGCCGCCGCCCAGGCGGCGCGCCTGGCGGCATCCGGCGCCTCCGCCGGATCGGGCACGCGGCCGGAGACGGGCAGGACCTGTTCCGGACTAGTTCCCCAGGTGACCTGCGGCTGGATCTCCGCCGCCTCGATCAGATGGTCGGCATCGAAGCGCGCATCCGGATCACTCGGCAGCCGCTTCCAGACAGCGAGCGCCACATCCCAGGCGGCGCCTTTCGGCGCGAAGCGGCGGCCGGCGAGGAACTCGAAGGTAGCATCATCCGGCGCCACCATGCCGATCTTCGCCCCCATTTCGATCGAGAGATTGCAGAGGGTCAGCCGCGCCTCCACCGGCAGGGCGCGCACCGCGCTGCCGGCATATTCCACCGCGAAACCCGTTCCTGCCGCCGTGCCGAGCCTGCCGATGGCGTGCAGGATCATGTCCTTCGCCGTCACGCCCGGCGAAAGCGCGCCCTCGAAGCGCAGGCGCATGTTGCGCGGCCGGCGCTGCATCAGCGTCTGCGTCGCCAGGACATGGGTAAGTTCCGAGGCGCCGACCCCGAAGGCCAGCGCGCCGACGCCGCCATTGGTGCAGGTATGGCTGTCGCCGCAGACCAGGCTGAGCCCCGGCAGCACGATACCCAGTTCCGGCGCCATGACATGCACGATGCCATTGCCCGGCTGCCCGAGGTCGAACAGCCTTACCCCCGTCTCCCTCGCCCGCTGGCGGAGGCCGGCCAGCGTCGCGGCACCCTTGGCGAAGCTCTCCCCGGTGCGGCCCGGCGCGGTGGAGACGGCATGATCCGGCGTGGCAAAGACCAGCTCCGGCTGCGCCACCGCATGGCCACGCTCGGCGATCTCCGCCAGGGCACGGGCGCCGGAGAGGTCATGCAGCAACACCCGGTCGATATGCAGCAGGGCCCAGCCTTCGCCGAGATCGGCGATGACATGCTGGTCCCACAGCTTGTCGAACAGGGTGCTGGCCATGGCTTCCGGTCCCGGGGCGTATTCCGGGGATAGTCGGCGCGCCGCGGGCGACGGCGTCAAGCCCTGTCCCGGCTTGCGCGGCAGGCCGGTACGGCGCACCCTTGCCGCTGCGCAACGCAGGGAGGGGATCGGCGATGGTGGAGATGGTCATCACCGGGGATTGCGTTGTCACCCCGCATACGGTTGGCCCGGCGGATGTGGCCATTGCCGGCGGCAAGATCGTGGCCGTGGCAGCACGCGGCGCCTTCCCCTTGCCCGCCGGGGCACGGCTGGTGGATGCAACCGGCAAGATCGTGATACCGGGCGGAATCGATCCGCATACGCATTGCCTCTGGCCGGTGCCGAATCCGGATGGCTCGGTCGGCAGCACCCAGGGGCCGTCGGTGGTCGGCAAGGCGGCGCTCTACGGTGGCACCACCACCATCATCGACTTCACCCGCTGGACCCATGGCCGCACCATCCAGGCGGCGATCGAGCAGCGCATGGCGGACTGGTCCGCCGATGGCTGCGCCTGCGACTGGGCTCTGCACACCATGGTCGAAGGTGACCTGCCCCCCGAGATCCCGGCCCAACTTGCCGAGGCAATCGAGGCCGGCCACCCCACGGTGAAGATCTTCACTACCGACATCACTCCCAGTCGCAAGGGCCGGATGGTGGATTTCGGCGATATCTGGGAGGTGTTCCAGGTCCTGGCACGGAAGGGCGGCCTCGGCGTCATCCATGCCGAGGACAACGACATCGTCATGCACATGTACGCCAAGCTGTTCCGCGAGGGCCGCGTCGGCTTCGAGAACATGGCGGAGGTCCACAACACGCTGTCCGAGGATCTCTCCTTCCGCCGCGTGCTGCGCCTGGCGGAGCATGTGCCCGGTACTGCGCTCTACATGATGCATGTTTCCGCCGCGAACGGCGTGCAGGCGATCCGCGAGGCACGGGCGAAAAACCTGCCCATCTATGGCGAATCCCTGCACCAGTACATGCTCTACACGCAGGAGGACTACCGCCGCCCGAACGGGCAGATCTACCATACCTATCCCTCGCTGAAGTCGCAGGCGGACCAGGACGAGCTGTGGCGCGGCACGCTGGACGGCGCCATCAATTGCGTCGCCACGGATGAGCTGTGCTGCAGCCTGGCGGTGAAGACGCAGGGCAAGCGCATCGACGACACCACCGGCGGCAATTCCGGCGTGGAGCCGCGCGTCGCGGTCATGTACTCCGAAATGGTCGGCAAGCGCGGCTATTCCATCCGGCGCTTCGTGGACCTTGTGTCCACCAATGCCGCAAAGATCATGGGCCTCTATCCGCGCAAGGGCGCCATCGCGCCGGGCAGCGATGCGGATATCTGCATCCTTGACCCTGCCCTGAAGCGTCGCGTGCGGGCGGAGGCGCTGCACGAAAGCGACTATACCCCCTGGGAAGGCCGCGAGGTGGATGCCTGGCCCTGCATGACCATCCTGCGCGGCAAGGTCATGGTGGAGAATGAACGCTGGGTCGGCGAGGAGCGTGGCGGCCAATGGCTGCCCCGCCAGATCCCCGAGGAGATCCGCGCCGGCGCTGCCCTGTGACGCCACCCGAACTGCGCGCCCTGATCGCCGACTGCCTGGCGCTGTGGGGCGTCGCCGGGCGCGTACTGGTGGCGGAGGATGGCATCGCCCTGACCACGCCGGATGGCACTCCGCTCCGCATCCTGCCGGCACGGCGCTCGGAACACCCGGTGCGCTGGTGGCTGGAACGCCCAGGGCAGCGCCGGCCCTGCACCTCCATCCTTGGCCTGCTGCGCGGCTTGCGCAACGCCGTGGGCGCCGGCGAGGGCGACGCACGCCGCCTGCGCGTGGCGCTGCCGGAGACATGATCCCTGTCTCCGTCATCACCGGCTTCCTCGGCGCCGGCAAGACGACGCTGCTGCGCCGGATCCTGCGTGACCCGGTCTATTCCAACAGCGCCGTGATCGTGAATGAGTTCGGCGAGGTCCCACTGGACCATGAATTGGTCGCCGCGAGCGAGGAGATCCTGCTCAGCACTTCCACGGGCTGCATCTGCTGCCAGGTGCGCAGCGACCTGGCAGCCACGCTGCTGGATCTTCTGCGCCGCCGCGAAGCCGGTGAGATCCCGCCCTATGCCCGCGTGCTGATCGAGACTTCCGGCCTGGCCGACCCCACCCCCATCCTGCATGCGCTGATGACGGACAGGACGGTGGCAGCAACGCACCGGCTTGAGTCGGTGGTGACTTTGGTGGATGCGCTGCATGGCGCCGCCACGCTGGCACGCCACCCGGAAGCGGAACGGCAGGCGATGCTGGCCGACCGTATCCTGCTAACCAAGCCGGACCTCGCCCCTGATACGGCGCCGCTGCTCGCGCAACTGCGTCGCCTGAACGCCGCCGCCCCCATTGAAACCGCGACGCACGGGGCCGTGCCGCCCCACTGGCTCTTCGCTCCCGGACAGCATGCCGCGGATCCGGCCGCCCTGGCCACATGGCTTGAAGCCACCGGCCATGCCGTGCGGCACAGCCCCGACCTCGCCTGCATCGCCATCGAGCGCGAGGCGCCCCTCCCCGCCCTCGCCCTGACGCTCTGGATGCAAGGGCTGGCGGAACATGCCGGCGCCCGGCTGCTGCGCCTGAAGGGCCTGGTGCGGATCGCCGAGGCGCCGGAACGCCCCGCCGCCATCCACGCCATCCAGCATGTCGTGCATCCGCCGGAATGGCTGGAACACTGGCCCTCGGCGGACCGGCGCAGCCGGATCGTCCTGATCGGCCAGGGCATCCCGCGCCACTTCCCCGCCCGCCTGCTCTCCGCCATCGAGACGGAAGTGGCGGAGGAGATGGCCAAGCCGGGCTTCCGGCCACCCCGGTGCCCATGAGGGCGGAGGCCGCGCGGCGGAGGCTCAAGCCGGCCCAGCACTCGAACCCGGCCGTCCAGCCGCGCCTTGCCGGCCCTGGGAGCAGGTGGTCAACTGCGCCCAACGAATCTCAAGGAGGAAAAGGGCGCCGCCGGGACCGCTGGCGCCTGCCGACAGCATGACCGATCCGGCACAAATCTTCTCGCTTTCCGGCTCCATCGCCCTGGTGACCGGCGCTTCCGGCGTGCTCGGGGCGCATTTCGCCCGCGTGCTGCACGCCGCTGGCGCGCGGGTGGTGCTCGCCGCCCGCCGCGCGGAGGCCCTGGCCGCCCTGGCCGCCGAACTCGGCGAGCGCGCCACCGCCGTCGCGCTGGACGTCACCGACCCGGCTGGCGTCTCCCGCGCCTTCGACGCGGCGGAAGCAGCCTTCGGCCCTTGCGACGTCATCATCAACAATGCCGGCATCGCCGTGACCAGGCCGGTGCTGCAACAGACGCCGGAGGACTGGGACAGCGTGCTGGGGGTGAACCTGCGCGGCTGCTTCCTGGTGGCGACGGAAGGCGCGCGCCGCCTGGTTACGGCGCAGCGCCCGGGCAGCATCGTCAACATCGCCTCGGTCCTGGGGCAGCGGGTCATTCCCGGTGTTGCCGGCTATACCGCCGCCAAGGCCGGGCTCCTGCATCTCACGCGGCAGATGGCGGTGGAACTGGCGCGGCACCGCATCCGGGTGAACGCCCTCGCCCCCGGCTATGTGGAGACCCCGCTGAACCGCGAATTCTTCGCCTCCGAAGCCGGACAGGCAATGATCCGGCGCGTGCCGCAGCGGCGCCTCGGCAGGGTGGAGGATCTGACCGGCCCGCTGCTGCTGCTTGCCTCCCCCGCCGGCGCGCATATGACCGGCGCGACCCTGGTCGTCGATGGCGGCCATTCCGTGAACCCGCTCTAGGAGCCGCGCGATGGACTTCTCCCTGGCCCCCGAGGTGGATGCGATCCGCCGCAGGATCCGCAGCTTCGTCGAGGAGCGGCTGATCCCGCTGGAATCCGACCCCGCCAATTATGACGAGCACGAGAACATCGCCCCCGCCCTGCTGGAGAAGCTGCGGGCGGAGGCGAAGGCGGAAGGGCTCTGGGCGCTGCAGATGCCGAAGTCCCGCGGCGGCGGCGGCCTCTCCATGGCCGAACTCGCGCCCTGCTATGAGGAGATGAACCGCAGCATCTTCGGCCCGGTCGTCTTCCACGGCGCGGCGCCGGATGATGGCAACATGCGCCTGCTGAACATGGTGGCGCGGGAGGACCAGAAGGACCGCTGGCTGCAGCCGATCATCGATGGCAAGGTCCGTTCCAGCTTCGCCATGACGGAGCCGGACGGCTGCGGCAGCGACCCCTCTATGACCTATACGCGGGCAGTACGGAAGGGAAACGACCGCTGGGTCATCCATGGCCGTAAGCATTTCATCACCGGCGCGGGCGACGCGAAGCACTTCATCCTGATCGCCCGCACCAGCGATGACGACCGCAAGGGCCTGACCGCCTTCCTCTTCCATGCCGACAGCCCCGGCTGGCGCATCGTCCGCCGCATCCCGATCATGGGGCCGGAGGAGCATGGCGGCCATTGCGAGCTGGAATTCGACGGGCTGGAAATCCCCGACGAGGACAGGCTGATGGGCGTCGGCGACGGGCTGAAGGCAACGCAGATCCGCCTCGGCCCGGCGCGGCTGACGCATTGCATGCGCTGGACCGGCATGGGCCGCAGGGCGCTGGAGATCGCCATGGCCCATATCGAGAAGCGCCATGCCTTCGGCACGCCGCTGATCGAGAAGGAGAGCGTGCAGGGCATGATCGGCCAGGCGGCGATGGATCTCGAGATCGGCCGGCTGCTGACCATGCGCGCCGCCTGGGCGCTGGACCAGGGCAGCCGCGCCCGCAAGGAGATCTCCATGGCGAAGGTCGTGGTGGCCGATGCCCTGCACCGTGCGGTGGACACGGCGCTGCAATTGCTCGGCGCCCGCGGCTATTCCAAGGACACGCCGATCGAGTGGATGTACCGCTACGCCCGCCAGGCGCGATTGGTGGACGGCGCCTCCGAGGTTCACCGCATGGTCCTGGCCAACATGCTGCGGCGGGAGGGGAAGGACTTCTTCTCCTGGGGCGCCACGCATGGATGAGCATGCCCGCACCCGGCTTGCGGGATGGCTGACCGGCGCGGCGGGGATGCCGGTCGTCATCACGCGCATGACGCTGCTCTCCGGCGGTGCCATCCAGCAGAATTGGGCGCTGGACGTGACGCAGGGCGGGACGGAGCAGCGCTGGGTGCTGCGCACGGACAATGCCACGGTGCTCTCGGCCAGCCTGCCTCGCCCGGCGGAATTCGCCCTGCTGCAGGCCGCCTTCGCCGCCGGGGTGGCGGTGCCGCAGCCGCTTTTCTGCTGCACCGATCCCGATGTGACCGGCGCGCCCTTCTTCGTCATGCAGCGCGTCGCCGGGATGGCCCAGGGGCACCGCCTGGCGCGGCAGGCCGCGGGCATGGGCGGCGACCGGGCGCTGGCCGAAGCCCTGGG
>CALGVL010000115.1 GCA_937930165.1 uncultured Acetobacteraceae bacterium | reverse complement strand
CGCCACAACCAGGGCCGTCCGCCGGGCCCGGTGCGCGATATCGGCGTCGCGGCCGGCATCACCATCAATGCCCTCGCCGTGCTGAACGAGGAGCCGGACCTGCTCGACCATTACCGGGCCGAGGTGATCGGCGGCCCCGGCAGCTTCGCCATGGACTGCCCGGACTATCCGGCCTTCGCCGAGGCGATCCGGCAGAAGCTGAAGCGCGAGATCGGCGGCCTTCTCCTCTCGCGCCGGGATGGGGTATTTACCCTGCCTTCCTGAAGGTGTGCCGCTTCCGATGCTACTGCTCATTCCCGGCCCGGTGCAGACCCGTCCCGAGATCCGCGCCGCCATGGCCGAGGACATCGCTCCCTGGGACAATGATTTCCGTGCCGTCTATGCGGATATCCGCGAGCGGGTGCGGGCGGTCGCCGGCGGCGTGCCGGGCGAGCACGCCACCCTGCCGCTGCAGGGCTGCGGCCATTTCATCGTGGAGGCCGCGATCCGCACCTTCGTTCCCGCCGGGGCGAAGCTGCTGATCCCGCTGAATGGCAGCTATGCCGAACGCGCGGCACGCCTGGCGCGGGAGGCGGGGCGGGAGGTCGTGGCCCTGCCCGGCCCCGACACAAGGCCAGTGACGCCGGAGGAGGTGGCGGCGGCGCTGGCCGCCGATCCGGCCATCGGCCATGTCCTGATGGTCCATAACGAGACGGGCAGCGGCATCGTCAACGACCCGGCTGTGATCGGCCCGGTGGTGCGGGCAGCGGGGCGGCGGCTGATCCTGGATGCGATCAGCGGCTTCGGGGCCTTGCCCTTCTCCCTGGCCGAGCATCCCGAATGCGATGCGGTGGTCTTCACCTCGGGCAAGTGCCTGGAGGGGATGCCGGGCATCGGCTTCGCCGTGGCGCGGACCGACCGGGTGGAGGCATCGGCTGGCAATGCCGGGTCCTGGGCCTTCGACCTCTCGGATGTCTATGCCCATGCCCTGCGCGCCGGCTGGGGCAGCTTCCGCTTCACCCCGCCGGTGCAGGCGCTGAAGGCCTTCGCCACGGCGCTGGACCTCTACGCGGCCGAGGGCGGGCAGAAGGCGCGCCTGGCGCGCTACACGGAGAACATGCGGGTGCTGTATGAGGGCGTGCTGGGCCTCGGCCTGACGCCCTATCTGGAGCGGCGGCACCAGGGGCCGGTGATCGTCACCGTGCACCAGCCGGCGGATCCGAATTTCGAATTGCAGCGCTTCGTGGACGCGCTGAAGGCGCGCGGCGTGCTGATCAGCAATTTCTACAACACCGAAGCGCCGACTTTCCGCGTTGGCTGCATCGGCGCCATCACGCCGGAGGACATGCGCCGTGCCGTCGCCGCAATGGGAGAAGCGCTGGCGGAACTGGGCGTCAGGCGGCGCGAGGCCGCCTGAGCCCGGAACAGGATCAGAACCGGTAGCGGACGCTTGCCCCGATGACCCAGGGATCGAGATCCGCACGGCCATTGATCATCCCGCTGTTCACGCTGACGGAAGGACGGAGGAAGATCTTCTTCACGTCCAGATTCGCCAGCCAGTTCGGCGCGATTTCGTAGTCCAGGCCGGCATTCAGGGCGAAGCCTGGCGCCGTGTCGATGCGCACGCGATTGACCGGCGCGCTCCTATCGCCGCCATAGCCGTAGAAGAAGGTCACGTTCAGGCCGGCGCCGACATAGGGGCTGAGACGCGAACCGGGCAGCGGGTGGTACTGCAGCGTCAGCGTCGGCGGCAGCACCCAGACATGGCCGAGCTTCACATTGCCCAGCGCCGAATGGGCGACACTCAGGTCATGCTGGCTCGTCGCCGCGATCAGATTGAGCGCGACGTTCCGCGACAGGAAGTAGGTGAAGTCGAGTTGTGGAGTCGCGCTGTCGCTGGCACGCGGCTCTCCGCCGATCAGGCCGACGCGCCCGCCATTCTGCGGCAGCACGCCGATGGCGCCGAGGCCGACAACGAAGTCGCCTGCCTGCTTGCCGCGTGGCGCATCCTGCGCCATGGCCGCGCCCGCCCCCAGCGTGGCGGCCGCCACCATGGCGCCCGCCAGCATTCCAACAGTCTTGCGCATCTCTCTCGCATCCGTTCCAGGTGGCAACCGCCACCGGAGCGGTTTCTGGACCGGATGCGGGCGCGCCGCATTGCGTTGCGTCAATCGGCGCGCGCTTATGATGCGTCTTCTTCTATTCCGGCTTGATGCCCGCCGTCTCCACCACCCGCCGCCAGCGGGCGATCTCCTCCCGCTGGAACTTGGCGTAGCTGTCGGGACTGTCGGCGACCACGGTGAAGCCGATCTGCCCCAGGCGCTGCACCGTCTCCGGATGGCGCAACGCCGCAACGGCATGACTATTCACGCGCTCCAGCAACGGGGCGGGCAGCTTGGCCGGCGCCATCAGCGCCTGCCAGGAGGTGACGACGAAATCCTTGAGCCCCGCTTCGCCCGCAGTCGGCACATCCGGCAGGATTGGATGCCGCTCGGCGCTGGTGACGATGATGGGGCGCAGCCGTCCGCCCTGGATATGGCCCGCGACGGTGCCGAGATTCTGGAAGGAGAGCTGGACATTGCCGGCGATCAGGTCGGTCGCTGCCGCGGCGCCGCCGGCATAGGGCACATGCGTCGCATCCGTGCCGGTGAGCTGCTTGAACAGCTCCATGGTCAGATGGTCGGAGGAGCCGACGCCGCTGGTCGAATAGCTGGCACCCGGATTGGCCTTCAGCCAGTCGATCATGCCCTTGAGGTCACGGACCGGCACCTTCTGCGGATTGACCACCAGCACGTTCGGCGTGGTGACGGCCAGGGTCACGGGCGTGAAGTCACGCACCGGGTCGTAGCCCAGATTGGGCCGCAGCGCGGCATTGATGGCATAGACGCCGATCGAGCCGACCATCAGCGTGTAGCCGTCCGGGGCGCTGCGGGCCAGCTGCCGCCCGGCCACCTCGCCATTCGCTCCGGGCCGGTTCTCCACCACCACGGGCTGGCCCAGGCTCTGCTGCATGCGCGTGGCGATGGCGCGGGCAACGATATCCGAGGGACCGCCGGCAACGAAGGGGACCAGGATGGTGACTGGGCGATTGGGCCAAGCCTCCGTCCCCTGCGCCCGCCCGAGGCGGGGCAGCATGGCAAGGCCGAGGCCCGACAGGGCGAGTTGGCGGCGATTCATCATGAAGCGTCTCTCCCGGCGATTCGGTTGCGCGCAGGATGACGCCGGCATGGGGATCTGGCCAGCCGTGACGCCGGGACGGAGCGGCCGCGAGACGGGGCTTCCCTACAGTGCGGCGATGGCGCCGGCGAAGGCATCCAGCGTGTGCGCGATGTCCTCCGGTGTATGCGCGAGGGAGATGTAGTACTTGCTCTCGCCCTTGAGGACGCCCCTGGCACGCAGATGGCGGTTGACCTGCTGCATCATCGCCTGGTTGGCGCGCAGCGTGGCGCGGTAGTCCTGCACCTCGCCATCGGTGAAGACCACGTCGAAAAGCGGCGGCTCGCCCACCACCTGCGCCGGCAGCCCCTTCTCCCGCAGCAGGCGGGACATGCCGTCTATGAGGGTGCGCCCGGTCTCGAAGACCTGCTCATAGGCGCCGGGCCGCTTGAGGATGTTGAGCGTGGCGAGCCCGGCGACGGCGGCCACCGGATTGCCGGAGAGCGTGCCGATCTGCATCAGGAAGCCGTCATCCCCCACAAGGCCGCGGTCGAAATGCGCCATGATGTCGGCGCGGCCGGCGATGGCCGCCAGCGGGAAGCCGCCGCCGATGATCTTTCCGAGGGTGCAGAGATCGGGCGTCACGCCGTAATAGGCCTGCGCGCCGCCATAGGCGAAGCGGAAGCCGGTGACGACCTCGTCGAAGATCAGCGGGATGCCGAAGCGCGCCGTCACCTCGCGCAGCGCCTGCAGGAAGCCGGGGCGGGGCGGGAGGAGGCGCTGGAAGGGCTCCACGATCACGCCGCCCAGTTCCTCGTGATGCGTCTCGATCAGCCGCACCGCGGCTTCGGCGTCGTTGAAGGGGGCGACCAGGACCTCGTCGCGGATGCTGCGCGGGATGCCGGCGGAATCCGGCACCGGCTGCGGGAAATTGGTCAGCTGCTTCGGCGCCAGGCTCATGAGGCTGTAGTCGCTCATGCCGTGGTAGCCGCCCTCGAATTTCAGGATGCGGTCGCGCTTGCGGAAGGCGCGGGCGACGCGCATGGCATAGAGATCGGCCTCCGACCCGCTGCTGACGAAGCGAACCTGCTCGGCGCAGGGTACGGCAGCGACGATCTCCTCGGCGAGCAGGATGCCGTGCTCGTTATTGGCGAAGAAGGTGGTGCCGCGCGGGATCTGCCGCTGCACCGCTTCCGTCACCTCCGGATGCGCATGGCCGACGAACATCGGGCCGGAGCCGAGGAGGAAGTCCACATACTCGTTGCCGCTGATATCCCAGACCCGGCCGCCGCGGCCCTCGCGGACGACGATGTCGCCGGCCATGTTGCCGAAGCTGCCGGCGGGCAGCACCCGGCGCGCCTTTTCGATCAGGGCCAGTTCGGCTTCGCTGCGGCGGATCTCGCTCATCCCTGCGCTCCTGTTCCCGGGGGGTAGGGACAGACTATGCCCCCGCCGTGGCGGGCGC
This sequence comes from uncultured Acetobacteraceae bacterium, assembly GCA_937930165.1. Taxonomy (GTDB): domain Bacteria; phylum Pseudomonadota; class Alphaproteobacteria; order Acetobacterales; family Acetobacteraceae; genus CALGVL01. The sequence goes on along the minus strand of CALGVL010000115.1, from coordinate 2,555 downwards.
CAAGCCCGGGATCAGGCGGATGCGCCGCTCCGCCGCCGCTTCGATTGCCGCGCGGCTGTAGAGGAGCGGCACATAGTCCTCCTTCGCCCAGAGCGGGAAGTGATCGCGATAATGCGTGCTGGCCGGGTCGCCGGACTGACCAGGGGCATTGATGGTCCAGCTTGCATCCCAATTCCCCACATCCACCACCATGCGCCAGGAGACGCCGGAGACGACGCGGAAATCGCTGTTCCGGTAGCCGTTGTTGTTGATGGTGAGGTTGGACCCGCCCTTCGGGGCCGGCCCGACATCCAGCTTCGCCGCGAGATCCGGCGGCAGCAGGCGGGAGAGCGGGTGCTGGAAATAGCCCTGATGCAATTGGCCCCAGGCCCAGGTCGCGGGATCGGGGCCGAGGCGCTGCACCGCCTCCTCCCAGGCCGCGGCCAGGCTCCGCAGCAGCAGCGCATCGCGGGCGGCGCGCGGTTCGGGGCCGAAGCCGGGGTCCTCGGCGCGTTCCAGCAGATCCACGACCAGCGCCGTGTCCGGCACCGTGATCATCTCCGCCAGGCCCTGCGGTCCCAGGCTGCGCAGCAATTCAGGGATGAGATGCTTGGAGAACCAGATCTCGAACAGCGCGGCCGGGCCGCTTTCCGCATTCAGGCGGTGATCCCAGCCATGGAGGAGCGCCAGGGCTGGGGCACTCGCCGTGTCGCCCTTGAGATTGCGCAGCAGGGCACAGAGGCGGCGCGCCGGGACGCAGCCGAAATCCGTCTGCAGGGCGAGCGTGTCCTGCACGGACCAGGACGCCTTGCTCTCGATCGCTTCGCTCAGTCGCATGTAGCGCGCGGCGTCGGTCCATTCGAAGCCGGTCTTGCGGCTGCGGTAGTCGTAATCCGGCGGCAGGTTCATCTGATTGGCGGTGCCGAGCCAGCCGGAGGCCGGGTTCGCACTGCGCGGCAGGCCGGAGGAGGGCATCAGCCCCTGCCATTCATACCGCCCATCACCCGGCACCGGCAGCAGCCCATCCCAATTGGGGCGGACCGGCACTTTGCCGGCTGCGGCCCAGCCGATATTGCCCTCCACATCCGCGACGACATGATTGGTGGAGGGCGCGCCCCAGCCTTCCAGCGCGGCGCAGTACTCATCCCAGTTCCGCGCCTTGATATAGCCAAGGCTGGCCATGTAGGCGGCGGTGCCGGGCTCCGTCCAGACGGTGCGCAGGGCATAGGCGCGGTTCGCCGCACGGTCGATATGCAGCACCGGGCCGTGGCGGGTGAAGAGCAGTTCCACCTCCACGGGGGCTCCACCGCGGACCGGCACCGACTCCGTCACCTTGCGCATGCGCTCCCAGCCCTCGCCGTAGCGGTAGCGCTCGGGATCGGCGGAATCGAGTTCGTAGACGTAGAGATCCTCCTGATCGGTCGGATGGATCGTCAGGGAGAAGGCGAGGCGGTCGTTATGGCCGAGGCTGACGCCGGGAATGGCTGGCTCCCCCGCGCCGATCACATCCAGCCCCGGCGCGGTCAGATGCGCGATGTAGCGGAGCGAGGGCTGCTCATGCACGCGATGCGGGTCGCTGCCGAGGATCGCCCGCCCGGTCGTCGTGCGGGAGGGGGCCAGCGCCCAATTGTTGCTGCCAAAATTTTCCGCCGCCGCGGGGTCGGGCGTGAAGGAGGGTTCGGCCGTGGCGATGGCATTCGGCTCGGTGGCGAGAAGATAGGTCCGCACCACCTCGGGCGGGATCGGGTGCGGTTCCAATCCCTCCGGGATCTGCACCTGCCATGCGGGCTGCAATCCCTTGTGCAGGCGGTCCGCCTCCAGCCCGAAACGGGCGATGATATTGCTGCGCGTCACCTCGGCATCGAGGTTGCGCACCCGGGCATGGGCGCGGCAGCGGACCACATCCTCCGGCGCCCAGCGTGCCGGCCGGGTGCCGAGCAGGCGGAATTCGAGGGGCAGCCGGTCCGGCTCGCGCTCCAGGAGGTCGAGATAGGCGTTGATGCCGGCGGTGAAGGCGGTGGTCCAGGCCCGGGCATCCGGCCCGTAGCTGGCCCATTCGGCCTCCATATCGCCGCGGTAGAGCAGCAGGCGGGCGGCGCGGTCGCGCTCGACATAGGCCGGGCCGAGATCGCCGGCGAGCAGCCCGAGGCCCCGCTTCCGCCAGAGGTCGATCTGCCACAGCCGATCACGCGCGGCGTTGAAACCCTGGGCGACGAAGGCGTCGGCCTCACTGGCCGCGCGGATGTGCGGGATGCCCCAGCGGTCGATCAGGATCTCGGCTTCGGCGGTGAGGCCGGGGAGGGGAATTGTCTCGGTTGGCAGCGGCATCGCTCTCGGCCTTGCAGGAATAGGGGGCAGTTTCGGCGTCGGGCACCGCGCCGGCAAGGCTGGGCGATCCCAGTGGGAGACGGGCCAGGAGGCCTCGCCTTAACCCCGCTGCTCCGGCGCTGGCTTCATGGGGTATTGCGGGAGGCGCCACGGATGCTAGAACGCCCGCGACGGAGCGTAGCGCAGCCTGGTAGCGCATCAGTCTGGGGGACTGGGGGTCGTGGGTTCAAATCCCGCCGCTCCGACCA
>CALGVL010000114.1 GCA_937930165.1 uncultured Acetobacteraceae bacterium | reverse complement strand
GGCAGCCAGTGCAGGGCGGCGTTGCTGAACAGCACATCCACAGGCTGGGACGGCGCCCAGGTGGCGATGTCAGCCTGTTCCGTTGCGAAGCCCGTTGCCGCGGCCCTGGCCAGCATGGCGGCGGAGCCGTCCACGCCCCGGATCTCCGCCCCCGGGAAGCGCGCCGCCAGCGCCGGCAGCGCATTGCCCGCGCCGCAGCCGAGATCCACCACCTGCCGCGGCCCCGGATGCGGGATGCGGGCGATCAGGTCCAGCGCCGGCCGCAGCCGCTCATCGCCGAAGCGGAGATACTGGTTCGGATCCCAACCAGGATTGCCGGACATGTCCTGTTACTCCCCGGGCCTGCGCTCCTGCCGGTCGAAATACCGGCCGATCAGCAGGAAGGCGTAGGCCACCGCCAGGATAAAGATCAGCAGGCCGAGCTGTTCCTTGGTCAGCGCCACGCCCTGCTCCCGTGCCAGCAACAGGCCGCCGAGCGCGACCAGCGCCGCCACCACGATCCGGATCCATTCCCCGAGCGACACCGGACGCCTCCGTTTCCTTCCCCAGGCCAAGGCTAGCGGCAGCGGGATGGGGCCGGAAGGGGGCGCCTAGAGGTAGCGCTGGATGTCCAGCGTGCTCTCCCGCCCGAGCGAGGCGAAGTGTTCCGACAGGAAGCGGTCCGCCGCCTCCCGCCCATAGCGCCGCAGGGTCTGCAGGAATTCCCGGTCGCCGTTCAGCTTGGTGGAGAGCTTGAACTCCCGCATCCGCTCCTCATCGTCAATGACGTGCAGGAAGATGCGGCGGTAGCGCGGCTGCTCCAGCCGGCCGGCATCCAGCAGCCGCTGCACGAAGTCTATCGCCCGCATCTCCGCCATCAGCGAGGCGTTGAAGGTGATCTCGTTCAGCCGGTTCATGATGTCGGAGGCGCTGGTCGGCAGTTCCGGCCGCAGGATGGCGTTGATCTGCACCAGCACGATGTCCGGCGCGCCGCGCTCGTAATAGAGCGGCCAGATTGCCGGATTGCCGACATAGCCGCCGTCCCAATAGGCCTCGCCCTCGATTTCCACTGCGCGGAAGATGTTGGGCAGGCAGGCGGAGGCGAGCAGCACATCGGTGTTCACCTCGGCCCGGGTGAAGACGCGCGGCTTGCCGGTGCGGACATTGGTGGCGGAGATGAACAGCCGGATCGCCTTCGGGTCCCGCCGCAGCCGCTCCGCATCCAGGTTGTCCGCGATCACCTGCCGCAGCGGGTTGAACTCCACCGGGAAGGGGTTGAACTGGTAGGGCGAGAAGACGCGCGTCAGCGTGTCGAAGGCCTGGTAGGCGAAGGAATAGGTGAGGTCGTAGCCCCAGAGCGCCTTCTCGAAGGGCGTGTTGCGCAGCGGGCTGACGGCCAGCCGGGCGGCGACATCGTTCCACAGCTTCTCAAGGGCGCGGATCGCGCCCTGGCGTCCGCCCTCGGCCAATCCCTGCACCAGGATGGCGGCATTGATGCCGCCGGCCGAGGTGCCGGAGACGCCGTCGAAATCCAGCCGGTCATCCTCCAGCAGCCGCTCCAGCACGCCCCAGGTGAAGGCGCCATGCGTGCCGCCGCCCTGCAGGGCAAGGTTCACCCGCCGCGTGGTGGCCGGCTTGGCGATGGCGGGGCGGCTGAGCGCTTCCTGCCTCTCCGCGGCCTCCCGCGCCGCGGCCGGTGCCGGGACCTCCGGCGGGATATTGTCCATCAGGCGGCGGTCCAGCCGCCATCAATGGACAGCGCTGCGCCGTTCACCGCGCCGCTGCCTGGGCCGCAGAGATAGAGCGCCATCCGCGCCACCTCGTCCACCTCGACCCAGCGCTTGCTGGGCTGCTTCTCCAGCAGGTAATCGGTCAGCGCCTTGTCCTCGGAGACGTTGTGCTGCTCGGCCAGCGGCTTCACCTGCGCCTCGGCCAGCGGGGTGCGGACGAAGCCGGGGCAGATGGCGTTGCAGGTGATGGGTGTCCGCGCGATCTCCAGCGCCACCACCTTGGTCAGGCCGACGACGCCATGCTTTGCCGCGACATAGGCGACCTTGTTCGGCGAGGCGACCAGCCCATGCGTCGAGGCGATGTTGATGATGCGCCCCCAGCCCCGCGCCTTCATCCCTGGCAGCGCCGCCTTGATGGCGTGGAAATTGGAGGAGAGGTTGATCGCGATGATCGCGTCCCACTTCGCCTCCGGGAATTCCTCCACCGGGGAGACGTGCTGGATGCCGGCATTGTTCACCAGGATGTCGAGACGGCCGAGCGCGGCCTCCGCATCCTGCACCATCTTCCGCACCGCCTCGGGCCTGGACAGGTCGGCATCCGAATAGGGCGCGTCGCCGCCGCCCATGGCGGCACCCACCTCGGCCCGTGCCCTGGCGATGTCCTCCGGCTTGCCGAAGCCGTTCAGCATCACCTTCGCCCCGGCCTGGGCGAGGAGCAGGGCGATGCCATGCCCGATGCCGCTGGTGCTGCCGGTGACGAGCGCCGTGCGCCCTTCCAGAATCCGTTCCATGTGCCGTTCGGTCCTTTGCAGCCGGATAACGCTCAGGGCAGGCGTTTGACCAACCCGATAAGCCGTTTCGTCAGGGGCGACAACAACCGGGGCGCGTAGAATTCGCCGGCCGCCCGCTTCCCTGCCTCGGCCTGGGTTGGATAGGGCAGGATCATGGAGGCAAGGGCCGAGAGCGGCAGCTTCCGCCCGATCATCAGCCCGTAGGTGCCGGCCATCTCCCCGGCATGCGCACCGAGGATACCGGCGCCGAGCAGCCTGCCCCGCTTGGTCGCCACCAGCTTCACCAGCCCTTCCGGCCGGCCCTCGGCGATGGCCCGGTCGTTCTCCGAGAGCGGCCAGCGGAGGATGCGCAGATCGGCATGGCCCGCCTGCCGTGCCTCCGCCTCGGTCATGCCGATCTGGGCCAGTTCGGGATCGGTGTAGGTCACGCGCGGCAGAGCGGCGTAGTCTACCCTGGCGGGCAGGCGGAACAGCATGGACCGCACCACCACCGCCGCATGGTGGCTGGCCACATGGGTGAAGGCGCGCGGCCCGATCCCCACCGGATCGGCGATGTCGCCCACCGCCCAGACCCGGCGGTTGGAGACGGAGCGCAGATTGGGCCGCACCACCACCCCGCGCGGCCCGGCCTGCACCCCCGCCGCCGGCAGGTCCAGCCCGGCCAGCCGTGGCAGCCGCCCGACGGCCAGCAGCAGATGCGTGCCGGAGAGGCGCGTCCCGTCCTCCAGCACCGCCACCACTCCGGCGCGCGGGGCGGGCTGGGTGGGGTCGAGCGGCTCCACCCGCTCGACCCTGACGCCCTCGCGGATCTCCACCCCGTCGCGGCGGAGGGCGAGGCGCATGCCCTCGGCCAGTTCCTCGTCCTCGCGCGCGGCGATGCGGGGGGCGGCCTCCAGCACCGTCACCAGGCAGCCGAGCCGGGCATGGGCCTGCGCCATCTCCAGGCCGATCGGGCCGCCGCCCAGGATCAGCAGGTGGCCGGGCGGCTCCTCCAGGTCGAAGAGGGTCTCGTTGGTCAGCCAGGCCACGCCGTCCAGTCCCGGCAGGTCCGGGATCACGGCGCTGCTGCCGGCGGCGATGACGGCGCGGCGGAAGGTGAATTCCCGCCCCCCGGCCTCGATCCGGTCGGGGCCGAGGAAATGCGCGGAGGCCTCGATCACCTCCACACCCATGCCGCGGAAGCGCGCGGCGGAATCGTTCGGCGCGATCCGGGCGATGGCGCCCTGGACATGCGCCCGCACCCCCGCCCAGTCGATCTCGGGCGGCGGCAGGCGGATGCCGAAACGGCCGGCACCGCGCGCATCGGCCGCGGCCCGCGCCGCGGCGAGCAGCGCCTTGGAGGGGACGCAGCCGTAATTCAGGCAGTCGCCGCCCATCCTTCCGCGCTCGATCAGCGCCACCTTCAGGCCGAGCCCGGCGGAGATCGCCGCCACCGAGAGCCCGGCCGCGCCGGCGCCGATCACCGCCACGTCGAAATCAGCCATTCCGAGAAATCCTTGTCCGTGACCTGACAGGCGGGTTCAGGCGTGCCGCCGCTGCCGGCCCCGCCACCAGGCCCCCAGCAGCGACAGCGCCGCCAGCCCCAGCAGCGGCAGCAGGATGCCGGGGGAGAGAATGACGGACAGATCCGGCCGCCCCCCGGCATCGAGCACCTCCCCGAGGCCGGCCCCGATGCCGGCATAGACCGCCGCGCCAGGAATGATCCCCAGGAAGGTCGCCGCGGCATAGGCCGGGAAGGGCATTCCCGCCAAGGCCGGAGCGAGATTGGCCAGCCAGAAGGGCACCACAGGAATCAACCGGAGCGAGAGAAGATACCAGAACCCGTCCTGCCGCAGCCGTTCCCGCACCCGCTCCAGCAGCGGCCCGGCGCGGCGTGCCAGGGCCTCGGCGAGGGCATGGCGGGCGGCCAGGAACAGCAGGCAGGCGCCGGCCGCGGCCCCCAGCACTGCCAGCGCCGTGCCGAGCCAGGGGCCGAAGAGGAAGCCGCCCGCCAGGGTCATCACCGCTCCCCCCGGCAGGGAGAGGGCGACCACGGCCGTATAGGCCAGGACATAGGCCAGGGCCGCCGCCGCCGGTGCCCCGGCGACGAAGCCGGCCAGCGCCGCCCGGTGCGCCGCCAGCGCCTCGAAGGTCAGGTAGCGGTGCAGGCCCAGCGCATAGGCCAGCCCGAGCGCCGCCAGGATCAGCCCAAGCGGCCAGAGCCGGCGCCAGGACGAGGGGGTGGGGGCTTCGGGCGGGGCAGGGCGGTTCGGCATGGCTGCTGTTCCCTTCGTCCGGCGTGGACGGAGCGTTACCTCGCGGCGGTTGACCCGATCCCCGCCCCCTCCCTATACCTGCGCGCCTTCGCCGGGGTCCGGATAACGGGGCCGCCGGCCGTTCGCGCAGCGCGGCGCCGCCCCCGCCAGGGCCGGGAGCGCGGCGGACGATGTCCCATTCGGATGATCTTGCCCTGACGGAGAGTGACCGTGAAGCGTACTTACCAGCCCTCCAAGATCGTGCGGAAGCGCCGGCACGGCTTCCGCGCCCGGCTCTCTACCGTCGGCGGCCGCAAGGTGCTGGCCAACCGCCGCGCCAAGGGCCGCAAGCGCCTCAGCGCCTGAGCCGCCGGAGGGCGGCCGCCATGCCGGGCCGTCTTTCCCGGCTCACCCGGCGCGGCGAGTTCCTCCGGGTGGCCGGGCGTGGGCGGAAGGCCGCGCGCCCCGGCCTGGTGCTGCAGGCCCTGCCGCAGCCCGGCGATGCGCTGCGCCTGGGCTTCACCGCGACGAAGAAGATCGGCGGCGCCGTCACCCGCAACCGCGCCAAGCGCCGGCTGCGGGAGGCGGCGCGGCTGGTTCTGGCCGAATCCCCGCCGCCTGGTTGGGACCTGGTGCTGATTGCCCGCGACGCGACCGCCACGCGCCCCTTCGCGCAATTGCTCGGCGACCTGCGCGGTGCGCTGCGGCAGGCGGGCGTGACGGAGGGAGCCGCGCCATGAACCCCGCCGCCAACCCCGCCTCCCTGGCGCTGAAAGGCGCCGTCCTGGCCTATCAGTGGACCTTGCGGCCGGTGCTTGGCTGCAATTGCCGCTTCTACCCCTCTTGCAGCGACTATGCGCTGGAGGCCATCTCAGCCCATGGCGCGTTGCGCGGCACCTGGCTTGCCGGGCGCCGCATCCTCCGCTGCAACCCCTGGCATCCGGGCGGCTACGACCCGGTTCCGCCTTCCCGGCCGCAGGCCATCCCGCCCGCCCAGAAAGACTGACCCCCGTTCCATGGAACAGAAGCGCCTCTTCGCGGCGATCGCCATTTCCATCGCCATCCTGCTGGCATTCGACCTGTTCAACCGCCCCTCGCGGGAGGCGCTGCAACAGCAACAGCAGCAGCGGACGGAGCAGGTGCAGCAGCAGCACCTGCAGCAGCCGGGCCCGGTGCCGGGGGCGGTGAGCCCGCTCCGCACGCCGGCCGAAGCCTCGGCCGCGGTCGGGGCACCCACCAGCCCCGCCCAGCGCCTGCCGGTGAACGGGCCGCGGGTGGAGGGCTCGCTCTCGCTGCGCGGGGCGCGGCTGGACGACCTGGTGCTGCGCGATTACCACGAGACGGTGGATCCCAACTCGCCGCTGGTGCGCCTCTTCGCGCCGCGCGGCGGCGCCGCGCCCTATTACGCGCAATGGGGCTGGACCGCGGCGGATGGGAAAACCCCTGTTCCCGGCAATGACACGGACTGGCAGGCGGACGGGCAGGCACTGACGCCCTCCACTCCGGTGACGCTGCGCTGGGACAACGGCCAGGGTCAGGTCTTCGAGATCGCGCTCTCGCTCGACGAGAATTACATGGTCACGGCCGAGCAGCGCGTGCGCAACAACGGCGCCGAGGCGGTGCAGGTCCTCCCCTGGGTCCGGGTGCGGCGGGAGAGCACGCCGCCGACCCAGGGCTTCTACATCCTGCACGAGGGCTTCACCGGCGTCCTCGACGGCCGGCTGCGCGAGGAGACCTACAGCTCCGCCAAGGAGGAGGCCGCCAAGCGCGGCGGGGTCGCCTTCGAGGCGGAGAGTGCCGGTGGCTGGGCCGGCATCACCGACAAGTACTGGCTGGCGGCGCTGGCGCCGGTGGACCAGTCCGCCCGCTTCCGCGCCACCTACCGCGCGATCTCCGAGCCCGGCCCGAACGGCCAGGCGGCGGAGCGCTGGCAGGTGGACTTCGCCCCGCCGGCGGCACTGTCCGTCGCGCCGGGCGCGGTGGGCGGCGGCGGGGCCATGCGCCTCTTCGCCGGCGCGAAGGAGGTGCACCTGCTGGACGCCTATGGCGACCGGCTGAACATCCCCGATTTCGACAAGGCGATCGATTTCGGCTGGTTCTACTTCCTGACCAAGCCGTTCTTCTATGCCCTGGACTGGCTGTTCAAGCTGTTCGGGAATTTCGGCATCGCCATCCTGGTCTTCACCCTGCTCCTGAAGCTGGCCTTCTTCCCGATCGCCAACCGGGCCTACAAGTCCATGAGCCGGATGAAGACGCTCGCCCCGAAGATGCAGGAGATCAAGGAGCGATACAAAGACGACCCGGCCAAGGCCCAGTCGGAGATGATGTCGCTCTACAAGACGGAGAAGATCAATCCGGCCTCGGGCTGCCTGCCGATCCTGATCCAGATCCCGGTCTTCTTCGCGCTCTACAAGGTGCTGTTC
>CALGVL010000113.1 GCA_937930165.1 uncultured Acetobacteraceae bacterium | reverse complement strand
AGCTCTGGGCGCTCGATGGCGCGCGCGCCGCCTCGCTCGGCACGCTCGGCCTGGTGGCGGAGGGCTTCCCCGCCGGTCCGTCCCTGACCACGCCCGATCCGGTGGCGCTGCATGCGCAGCTTGCCGCCCTGGCCCGCGCCGGCGTGACCCATGCGGCGATGGAGGCCTCCTCGCACGGGATCGAGCAGCGGCGGCTGGATGGCGTAAGGCTCAAGGCCGCGGGCTTCACCAACCTGACGCGCGACCACCTCGATTATCACGGCAGCATGGAGGCCTACCGCGCCGCCAAGCTGCGCCTGCCGGATGCGCTGCTGGAGCCGGGCAGCCCGGTCGCGGCCAATGCGGATATGGAAGCCGGGACCCTCTCCGCCCTGCGCGCCATCGCCGCGCGCCGCGGGCTGACGCTGCTGACGGTGGGCGAGGCCGGGGAGGCGGTGCGGCTGCTGCGCCAGGTGCCGCTGCCGGACGGCCAGGCGCTGGAGATCGAGGCCTTCGGCAGGCGGCACGCCCTGACCCTGCCCCTGCCCGGCCGCTTCCAGGCCGACAACGCCCTGCTGGCCCTGGCGCTGGCCGTCGGTTGCGGCATGCCGGAGGCGCGGGCCATCGCGCTGCTGCCGCGCCTCTCCGGCGTGCGCGGGCGGATGGAACTGGCGGCGCGGCTGCCGAATGGCGCGGCGGTCTATGTGGACTACGCCCATACCCCGGATGCGCTGGAACGGCTGCTGGCGGCGCTGCGGCCGCATGCCTCCGGCCGGCTGCATGTGGTCTTCGGCGCCGGCGGGGACCGCGATCCAGGCAAGAGGCCGCTGATGGGCGCGGCCTGCGCCCGGCTGGCGGATCGCTGCATCGTCACCGACGACAACCCGCGCAGCGAGGATCCGGCCGCGATCCGCGCCGCCATCCTCGCCGCCTGCCCCGGCGCCGTGGAAATCGGCGACCGTGCCGCCGCCATCGCCGCCGCCATGACGGAACTCGGGCCAGGCGACGTGCTGGCGGTCGCTGGCAAGGGGCATGAGAGGGGCCAGACCATCGCCGGCACCACCCACCCCTTCGACGATGTCGAGGTGGTGCGGCGCATCGCAGGAAGCATGGCATGAACCCGCTCTGGACCGCTGCCGAGCTGCGCGCAGCCACGGGTGGCGAACTGGCGGGCGAGCCGGGGGTCACCGGCGTTTCCATCGACTCCCGCTCCATCGCGCCGGGCGATCTCTTCGTGGCGTTGCGGGATGCGCGGGACGGGCATGATTTCGTTGCCGATGCCCTGCGTCGTGGCGCCGCCTGCGCCATGGTGGACCGCGACCCGCCGGGCGTGGCGCCGGACGCCCCGCTGCTGCGCGTGGCAGACACGCTGCGCGGCCTGACGGCACTGGGCGCGGCCGGGCGGGCGCGCTTCAAGGGCAGGCTGGCCGCGGTCACCGGCAGCGTCGGCAAGACCGGCACCAAGGAGATGCTGCGCCTGCTGCTCGGCGCGCTGGGTCCGACCCATGCGGCGGTCGCTTCCTACAACAACCACTGGGGCGTGCCGCTGACCCTGGCGCGGATGCCGCGCGAGACCGTCTTCGCGGTGATCGAGATCGGCATGAACAATCCGGGCGAGATCGCGCCCCTGGCCGCCCTCGCCCGCCCACATGCCGCCGGCATCACCGCGATCGGCGAGGCGCATATCGGCCATATGGGCGGGATCGAAGCCATCGCCGAGGAGAAGGGCAGCATCCTCACCGGCCTGGCGCCGGGCGGCGTCGCGGTGCTGCCGCGCGACACGCCCTTCTTCGGGCGCCTTGCCGGAATCGCCCGCGCCGCCGGCGCGGCGCGCATCATCGGCTTCGGCCGTGCCCCCGAGGCGGAGGTGCGGCTGGAAGAGGCCATGACCGGCGCGCAGGGGACTCATGCGCGGATCTCGCTGCTCGGCCGACGGATCGAGCTGGCGATGCCGGCCATCGGCCTGCATCACGCCGAGAATGCCTGCTGCGCCCTGGCCTTGGTGGCGGCGCTGGGAGAGGACGCGGCGGCCGCCGCGCCGGCCCTGGCGCATTACACCCCCGGCAGCGGACGCGGCGCGCCGCGGGAGATCGCCGTCCCCGGCGGCACCGCCCTGCTGATCGACGAGAGCTACAACGCCGCACCGCCGGCGATGCGCGCCGCCCTGCGGGCCCTGGCGCTGCGGCCCGCCACCCGCCGCATCGCGGTTCTGGGCGACATGCGGGAGCTTGGCGAGTTTTCCAGGGAGTTGCATCAGGGACTCGCTCGGGAAACCGATGCGGCAGCGGATCACGTCTTCTGCTGCGGCCCCGAGATGGCGCATTTGTATGCCGCGCTGCCGCCCGGGAAGCGCGGCGCGCATGCGCCGGATTCCGCGGCGCTGGCGCCCATCGTGAAGGCGGCGTTGCGGCCGGGTGACGTGGTCCTGGTGAAGGGTGCGCTCGGCAGCCGCATGGCGGTGGTGGTGCAGGCGCTGACGGAGAGCGCATCGTGATCTTCAACCTCTTCGCGCCTTACGCTGAAGAATTCGCCCTGTTCAACCTGGTGCGGTACACCACCTTCCGCTCCGGGGCGGCCTGTCTGACGGCGCTGGTCCTTTCACTGACCCTTGGCCCCTCGATCATCCGCTGGCTGCGCGGCTTCCAGCGCGGCGGGCAGCCGATCCGCACGGATGGGCCGGAGCGACACCTGATCGAGAAGAAGGGCACGCCCACCATGGGCGGCGTGCTGATCCTGATGGCCATGGTGGTCGCCACCCTGCTCTGGGCCGACCTGCGCAGCGGGCTGGTCTGGGCGGTGCTGCTGGTGACGGTGGGCTATGGGCTGCTGGGCTTCGCCGATGACTGGCTGAAGGTGACAAAGCGCAACACCAAGGGCGTCTCCGGCCGGATGAAGCTGCTGGTCCAGGGCGGCATCGGGCTGGTGGCCGCGGTCTGGATCATGCTGCTGATGCCGCCGAGCCTGGCGGGCGGCCTGGCTGTGCCGGTGTTCAAGCAGGTGCTGATCCCGCTCGGCATCCTTTTCCCACTGGTCGGCATGCTGGTGATGATGGGCGCCTCCAACGCGGTGAACCTGACGGATGGGCTGGACGGGCTGGCCATCGTGCCGGCGATGATCGCGGCCGGCGTCTTCGCCCTGATCGCCTATCTCGTCGGCAACCGCATCTTCGCCGACTACCTGCAACTGCATGCGGTGCCGGGGGCGAACGAGCTGGCGGTGTTCTGCTCGGCGCTGATCGGCGCGGGCCTGGGCTTCCTCTGGTTCAACGCGCCGCCGGCGGCGGTCTTCATGGGGGATACCGGCTCGCTCTCGCTGGGCGGCGCGCTGGGCGCGGTCGCGGTGGCGACGAAGCATGAGATCGTGCTGGCGATCGTCGGCGGGCTTTTCGTCGTCGAGACCGTCAGCGTCATCATCCAGGTCTTCTGGTTCAAGCGCACCGGCCGGCGCGTCTTCCTGATGGCGCCGCTCCACCACCATTTCGAGAAGAAGGGCTGGGCCGAGCCAACCATCGTGATCCGCTTCTGGATCATCGCCATGGTGCTGGCGCTGGTCGGCCTTTCGACGCTGAAGATCCGATGAGTGGTTTCCGCCCCTTCTCCGGCGAGCGCATTGCGGTGGTCGGGCTCGGCAAGGCCGGGCTGCCGGCGGCGCTGCGCCTGGCCGAGTGGGGCGCGGAAGTCACCTGCTGGGATGACCGCCCGGAGAGCCGCGCGGCAGCGGAGGCGATGGGGCTGTCCCTTGGCAATCCGGCAGCAGGTGGGTTCCGCTGGGATGCGCTGCTGCTCTCCCCCGGCATTCCGCATCTGCTGCCGCAGCCGCATCCAGCGGCGGTGGCGGCGCGGGCGGCGGGACGGCCGGTGCTGTGCGATGTCGAGTACCTGTTCCGCGCGGTGCGGGCGGCGAGGTCAGAGGCGCGCTTCCTCGGCGTCACCGGGACCAATGGAAAGTCCACCACCACCGCCCTGATCCATCACCTGCTGCAGAGCGCCGGAATAGCGGCCGAGGCGGGCGGGAATCTCGGGCCGGCGGCCCTCTCCCTCAAGATCTTGGGGGAGAAAGGTGTATACGCCCTCGAAATGTCGTCCTATATGTTGGAGCGAATCGATCAGGTTCGATTCAACCAGGGGGTAATGCTCAATCTGTCGCCGGACCATCTGGACCGGCATGGCGACATGGCGGGCTATGCCGCGGCGAAGGCGCGCATCTTTGCCCGGCAGCAGCCGGCGGATCTCGGCGTGCTGGGCATGGATGATGCATGGAACCGCGCAATGCGCGGCGCCATCCCGGGACGCTGCGTGCCCATATCGGGGATGGCCCCGCAGCCGGGCGGCATCTGGGCGGAAGGCCGGCTGCTGCGCGACGAGGCCGGGCCGATCCTGGATCTGACCGAGGCCCCTGCATTGCCCGGCAGCCACAATGCCCAGAACGCTGCCGCCGCGGCGGCCTGTGCCCTCGATCTCGGCCTGAGCCGGGCGCAGGTGGCGGAAGGGTTGCGCAGCTATCCCGGCCTGCCGCACCGGCAGGAATTGGTAGGCGAGATCGCCGGCATCCGCTTCGTCAACGACAGCAAGGCGACCAATGCCGACAGCGCCGCCCGCGCGCTGGCCAGCTATGAGCGCGTGGTCTGGATCGCCGGCGGCCTGGCGAAGGAGGGCGGCATCGAAAGCCTTGCGCCACTTTTCCCGCGCATCGCCCGCGCCTTCCTGATCGGCCGCGACGCCCCGGTGCTGGCCACGACCCTCGCCGCGCATGGCGTGCCGCATCTGGTCGCGGGCCGGCTGGAGGAGGCGGTGCCGCAGGCCGCCGAGGCCGCTCTCGCCGGTGCCGCGCCGGTGGTGCTGCTCTCCCCCGCCTGCGCAAGCTGGGACCAGTTCTCCGGCTTCGACGCGCGGGGCGACCGCTTCCGCCAGCTTGTCCGCGACATCGCCATGGGGAGGGCCGCCTGATGGCCGTCTCACGCGCCGATACCTCCATCCTCGGCCGCTGGTGGTGGACGGTGGACCGCTGGACCCTGGCGGCGCTGCTGGCCCTGATCGGCTTCGGCTATGTGATGATGCTGGCGGCAAGCCCGGCCGTGGCGGAGCGCGTCATCGGCTCGGCGGCGCGCGGGCTGCTCTTCGCCAAGCAGGTGGTGTTCCTGGCCCTCGCGGCGGCGCTGATGGTGGGCGTCTCGCTGCTCTCGCCGCGCGCGGTGCGGCGGCTGGCGCTGCTGGGCTGCCTGGGCGCCCTGGTGCTGACGGCGGCGACGCTGGTGATCGGCTTCGAAACCAAGGGCGCGCGACGCTGGCTGGTCCTCCCGCTGCTCGGCACCATGCAGCCATCGGAATTCCTCAAGCCCTGCTTCGCCGTGGTGACGGCCTGGCTGCTGGCGGAAGGCAAGGCCGCGGCGGCCCGGGCGGCCGCCATGCCCTCCCGCCATGGCCTTCTGCATGGGAGCTATGTCTGGCCGGGCCTGGCGTTGGTGCTGCTTGGCATCGTCGCACTGATCCTGAAATCGCAGCCCGACATCGGCATGTTGCTGGTGGTGCTGTCGGTTTGCCTGGTGCAGTTTTTTGTCGCCGGGCTGAACCTGGTGCTGGTGATCAGTTTGGGCCTGCTGGCGGTGGCCGGCGGCATCGGCGCCTATTTCGCCCTGCCGCATGTGCGCAGCCGCGTGGACCGCTTCCTCGATCCCTCCTCCGGCGACACCTTCCAGATCACGAAGGCGTTGGAAGCCTTTGGCCATGGCGGGCTGTTCGGCCGCGGGCCGGGCGAGGGCCGGGTGAAGAACGTGCTGCCGGACGCACATGCCGATTTCGTCTTCGCCGTGGCCGGGGAGGAGTTCGGCTTCGTTATCTGCCTGGTCATCCTGCTGCTCTTCGCCTTCGTCGTGGTGCGCGGCCTGGTGCGGCTGCTGGCGGAGCACGACATGTTCGTGGTGCTGGCCGCCACCGGCCTGCTGGCGCAGTTCGGGCTGCAGGCCTTCGTCAACATGGCCTCCTCCCTGCACCTGATCCCGACCAAGGGCATGACCTTGCCCTTCGTCTCCTATGGTGGCTCCTCGGTGCTGGCGATCGCCCTCGGCATGGGGATGCTGCTGGCGCTGACGCGGCGGCGCGGCCTGCGTTCGGAGGAGGCGTCATGAGGCCCGCCGAGTCACGCCTCCGGACTCCGCCCTCCAGCGGCCGGAGGGCGGTATGAGAGGCCCCGCCGTGGATCCCATCGTCATCGCGGCCGGCGGCACCGGCGGGCACCTCTTTCCCGCCGAGGCGCTGGCGACCGAGCTGCTGGCCCGCGGGGAACGGGTGGCGCTGATGACCGATGCGCGCTCCACCGCCTTCGACAGCGCCGCCTTTGCGAATGCCGAGCGCTTCGTGCTGCGGGGCTCCGGCCTGTCCGGCCGCGGCGCGCTGCGGGCGGCGAAGGGCGCGGTGGCGCTGGCCGCCGGCACGGTGCAGGCGCGCGGGCTGCTGCGCCGCCTGCGCGCCGCGGCGGGAGTGGGCTTCGGCGGCTATCCCAGCGTGCCGCCGCTGATCGCGGCGCTGACCATGCTCGGCCGCCGGCCGGTGACGGTGCTGCACGAGCAGAATGCCGTGCTCGGCCGCGCCAACCGGCTGCTGGCGCCGCGTGCCGACCGGCTCGCCCTGTCCTTCGCGGATACCCGCGCCGTCCCGCGCGGGGCACATACGGTGGTGGTGGGAAATCCGGTGCGGCCGGCCCTCGCAGCGCTGGCGGGCCGGGATTACGTCGCCCCGGATGGGGCGCTGCGGTTGCTGGTCCTGGGC
Source organism: uncultured Acetobacteraceae bacterium (assembly GCA_937930165.1). Taxonomy (GTDB): domain Bacteria; phylum Pseudomonadota; class Alphaproteobacteria; order Acetobacterales; family Acetobacteraceae; genus CALGVL01. The sequence goes on along the minus strand of CALGVL010000113.1, from coordinate 10,878 downwards.
GGCTCGCTCGGTGCCCGCATCTTCGCCGATGTGGTGCCGGAGGCCGTCGCCGCCCTGCCGCCGGCGCTGCGCAAGCGCCTGGTGGTGGCGCAGCAATGCCGGCCGGAGGACCTGAACCGCGTCCGCGCGGCCTATGACGCCGCCGGCGTGCCGGCGGAGCTTTCGCCCTTCTTCCCGGATGTCGCCGGGCGGCTTGCCATGGCGCATCTGGTGGTCTCGCGCGCCGGGGCCGGCACGGTGGCGGAACTGGCCTGCGCCGGCCGCCCGGCCCTGCTGGTGCCGCTGCCGCACGCCATCGACGACCACCAGGACGCCAACGCCCGCGCGCTGGCCGAGGCCGGCGCCGCCTGGATCCTGCGGCAGCCGGAATTCACCCCCGCGACGCTCTCCGCCCGGCTCGCCACCCTGCTCGCCGATCCGGCCACGCTGGCCGCCACTGCCGCCGCGGCGGCGCGGCTAGCGCAGCCGGAGGCGGCGAAGCGCCTCGCCGATCTCGTCCTCTCCCTGGTCCGCAGCCGGACCGAACAGGTGTCCCACTGATGCGCGCCCTGCCGCTCTCCATCGGTCCCATCCATTTCGTCGGCATCGGCGGCATCGGCATGTCCGGCATCGCCGAGGTGCTGCACAACCTGGGCTACCAGGTGCAGGGCAGCGACATCGCCGAGGGCTACAATGTCGCCCGGCTGCGCGAGGCCGGCATCCCGGTGATGATCGGGCATGACGCCGAGAATCTGGGCGGCGCCCAGGTCGTCGTCGTCTCGACGGCGGTGAAGAAGGACAATCCGGAGGTCCAGGCGGCGCGCCAGCGGCTGATCCCGGTGGTGCGCCGGGCCGAGATGCTGGCCGAGCTGATGCGGCTGAAATGGTCCATCGCCGTCGGCGGCACCCATGGCAAGACCACCACCACCAGCCTGGTCGCGGCGGTGCTGGAGGCGGCGAAGCTCGACCCCACCGTCATCAATGGCGGCATCGTCAATGCCTATGGCACCAACACCCGGCTCGGCGCCGGCGACTGGATGGTGGTGGAGGCGGATGAGAGCGATGGCAGCTTCCTGCGCCTGCCCTCGGTCGTCGCCATCGTCACCAACATGGATCCGGAGCATCTGGACCATTGGGGCACGGCGGAGGCGATGAAGGAGGGCTACGCCCAATTCGTCTCCAACATCCCCTTCTACGGCTTCGCGGTGCTCTGCCTGGACCATCCGGAGGTGCAGGCGATGATCCCGCGCCTGGACCGGCGGCTGGTCACCTATGGCTTCTCCCCCCAGGCGGATGTGCGGGCGGAGAGGGTGCTGACCGACCGCATGGGCGCGACCTTCGAGGTTTCGGTGCAGGACCGCCTGACCGGGCGCAGCCGGACGATGAAGCCCTTTCGCCTGCCGATGCTCGGCCAGCACAATGTCCAGAACGCGCTGGCCGCCATCGCGGTCGGCATCGAGATGGATGTCGACGAGCAGACCATCCGCACCGCGCTCGCCGGCTTCAAGGGCGTGAAGCGGCGCTTCACCCGCGTCGGCGAGGCAGGCGGCGTCACGATCATCGACGATTACGGCCACCATCCGGTGGAGATCGCCGCGGTGCTGAAGGCGGCGCGGCAGGCCGGGGCGCGCGACGTGATCGCGGTGGTACAGCCGCACCGCTACAGCCGCCTCGCCAGCCTGTTCGAGGATTTCTGCACCTGCATGAACGATGCGGGCACCGTCATCGTTGCCGATGTCTATGCGGCCGGGGAAAGCCCGATCGAGGGCATGGACAAGGATGCGCTGGTGGACGGGCTGCGCGCCCGCGGGCATCGCAGCGTGGTGCCGCTGCCGGGGCCGGAGAGCCTGGCGGAGATGGTGGCCGCCATCGCCAAGCCGGGCGATTACGTCGTCTGCCTCGGCGCCGGCAGCATCACCAATTGGGCGCATGCGCTGCCGGAACAGCTTGCCAGCCTGCAGAAGCCGGGGAGCGGCATCGTGACGCCGCTCCGCCGCACCGGGGCATGAGCGCGCGCATGGTCGAGCACGCCATCCCCTCCATCCGCGGCCGCGTCCAGGCCGGCGCGATCCTGGCGCCCTTTACCTGGTTCCGCGTCGGCGGGCCGGCCGAGTGGCTGGTGCGGCCGGCGGATGCCGAGGATCTGGTCACGCTGCTGCGCGACCTGCCGGCGGGCATGCCGCTGACCGTCATCGGCGCCGCCTCCAACCTCATTATACGTGATGGCGGGCTGCCGGGTGTGGTGGTGCGGCTCGGCGGGGGCTTCGGCGGCGTCAGCGTGGAGGCTGATGGCCTCGTCGCCGGCGCGGCGGCGCTGGACGTGACCGTGGCGGAACATGCGGCGGCGGCGGGGCTGAGCGGGCTGGAATTCCTCTGCGGCATCCCGGGCAGCATCGGCGGCGCCGTCGCCATGAATGCCGGGGCCTACGGCGCCGAGGTGAAGGATGTGCTGGACTGGGCGGAGGTCGCCACGCCGCGCGGCGTGCAGCGCCTGCCCGCGGAAGCCTTCGCCTTCGCCTATCGTCATGCCGCCCTGCCGGAAGGCGCCGTGGTGATCCGCGCCCGCTTCCGCGCCACACCCGGCGACAGGCAGGCCATCGCCGCGCGCATGCAGCAGATCCGCGTGGAGCGGGAGGCAACACAGCCCGTCCGCGCCCGCACCGGCGGCTCCACCTTCAAGAACCCACCGGGCCACAAGGCCTGGGAGCTGATCGACTCCGCCGGCTGCCGTGGCCTTGTCCATGGCGGCGCGCAGGTCAGCGAGAAGCACTGCAACTTCCTCATCAATACCGGCCAGGCGACGGCAGCGGATCTGGAGGCGCTGGGCGAGGAGGTCCGCGCCCGCGTGCAGGCGAAAAGCGGCATCGCACTGGAATGGGAAATCAGGCGGATCGGCCTTCCGGCCGGCGGGACGACCGGGCAATGAAGCGCGTCGCGGTTCTCTATGGCGGCATCTCGGCCGAGCGCGAGGTCAGCCTCGCCTCCGGCACGCAATGCATCGCCGCGCTGCGCGAGGCCGGCTTCACCGTGTTGCCGGTCGAGGTCGGGGCCGATCTCGCCGCGGTCATCGCCGCGCTGCAGGATGCGAAGCCGGATGTGGTGTTCAACACCCTGCACGGCCGCTATGGCGAGGATGGCTGCATCCAGGGCGTGCTGGACTGGCTCGGTATTCCCTATACGGGGTCCGGCCTGCGCGCTTCCGCCCTCGCCATGGACAAGGTGGCGGCCAAGGCGATGTTCGCCGCCGCCGGCCTGCCGCTTGCTCAACACCGGCTGGTGACGCCGGAGGAGCTGGAAGCCGCCGACCCGCTGCCCCTGCCCTATGTGGTGAAGCCGCTGAACGAGGGCTCCTCGGTCGGCGTCACCATCATCCGCGGCGGCGACAACCGCCGCGCCGCCATCGCGCGGGACTGGACCTATGGCCCGCGCATCATGGTGGAGCCCTACATCCCCGGCCGCGAGCTGACCGTCGCCGTGATGGGCGACCGGGCGCTGGCCGTCACCGAGATCGCCACCCATCTCGCCTTCTACGACTACGAGGCGAAATACGCCGATGGCGGCAGCCGCCACATGATCCCCGCGCCGGTGCATCCCGACGCCGCGGCGCAGGCGATGGAGGTGGCCGTCGCAGCGCATCGGGCACTGGGCTGCCGCGGCGTCTCCCGCGCTGATTTCCGCTACGACGACACGGCAGGCGAGCCCGGCCGGCTGGTGCTGCTGGAGGTGAACACCCAGCCTGGCATGACGCGCACCAGCCTGGTGCCGGAACAGGCGGCGCATTGCGGCATCCCCTTCCCCGCCCTCTGCGCCTGGATGGTGGAGCAGGCCCGCCATGGCGCGTGAACCCAGCCGCCGTTCGCGTAGCTCCGCCGCGCGCGCCCCCGCACGTCCCTCCCGCCTGCGGCTCTGGCTGAGGCGGAGCCGCGGATTGCTGCGCCCGGCGGGGCTTGGTGTGATCGGCGCCGGCCTGGTCGGCGCGGCGGCAGTGGCGGTCATGACCGCGAATCCCTATGGCCACCTCGCTTCGGCCTGGGAAGGCGCGGCGGAGATCGCCGGCAATGCCGGGCTGACGGTGCAGGAAGTGCTGCTGGAGGGCAGCCAGAACACCCCGCCCGAACTGGTGCGGGAGGCGCTGTCGGTCCGCCGCGGCGACCCGATCCTCGCCTTCTCCCCGCAGGAGGCGAAGGAGCGGCTGGAGATGATCGCCTGGATCGAACGCGCCCGCGTGGAGCGGCACCTGCCCGGCACCATCCGCGTGGTGATCGAGGAGCGCCGCCCCTTCGCCATCTGGCAGCTCGATGGCCGCTTCTCCGTCATCGACCGCGAGGGCAAGGTCGTCGCCACCGAGAACATCGGCGATTTCGGCCGCCTGCCCTTGGTGGTCGGCGCCGGCGCCGAGCGCGCCGCCGCGCCGATGGTGGACCTGCTGGCCACCGAGCCCGCGGTGCAGGAGCGCGTCCACGCCCTGGTGCGCGTCAGCGAGCGCCGCTGGAACCTGCGCCTGCGCAACGGCACCGATGTGCTGCTGCCCGAGGGGCATGAGGTGGCAGCGATTGCCCGTCTCGCGGAACTGCATGCGAAGCAGGGGCTGCTCGACCGGCCGCTGGCCGCCATCGATATGCGTCAGCCGGACAAGCTGGTGCTGAAGCTGCCGCCCTCGCAGCAAACGGAACAGCCGCCCGCCGCGCAGCGGGCGAGGAGCGGACGCGGATGAACCAGCTTGCCCGCCTGCCCCCGCCCATCGAGCCGCCGGCCCCCGGCCGCCGCCGCCGCAACGCGCGCAGCGGCAGCTTCGGCATCCTCGATATCGGCTCGACCAAGATCGTCTGCATCATCGCCCGCATCGAAGGGGATGGGGAGCCGCGGGTGCTCGGCTTCGGCTGGCAGCGGGCGCGGGGGGTGAAGGCCGGCAGCATCGTCGATCTGGAGGAAGCGGAGCGGGCGATCCGCGCCACGGTCGGCCAGGCGGAGGAGATGGCGGATACGCAGCTTCGCGGCGCCATCGTCAACCTCTCCTGCGGTCAGCCGGAATCGCACGGCCTGCACATCCAATGGCCGATCGGCGGCCGCGCCGTGACCGAGGCCGATCTCCGCGCCATCCTGCAGGAAGGCCACCGCCGCAGTACGGAGGATGGGCGGGAGACGGTGCATGCCTTCCCGCTCGGCTTCACCGTGGATGCCACGCCGGGGGTGGACGACCCGCGCGGCATGATCTGCGAGCAGATCGCCGCCCGGATGCATCTGGTGGATGCGGCGCAAGCGAGCCTGCGCAATCTCGGCGCCTGCCTGCTGCGTTGCGACCTGGAGGTGGAGGAGCTGGTCTCGGCCCCCCTCGCCGCCGCCCTCGCCACGCTGGTGGAGGATGAGAAGCAGCTCGGTGCCACGGTCATCGATATGGGCGGCGGCACCACCAGCCTTGCCGTCTTCGGCGAGGGCCACCTGCTGTACACGGCGCAGCTTCCGGTAGGCGGCTGGAACGTCACCAACGACCTCGCCCGCGGCCTGTCCACGCCACTCGCCCATGCGGAGCGGCTGAAGACGCTGCATGGCGGCGTGCTCGGCGCGCCGGGGGACGAGAAGGAATGGTTGCCCGTCCCGCTGGTCGGCGAGGACGAGGACCATATCGCCCGCATCCCGCGCGCCATGATCGTCAACATCATCCGGCCGCGGCTGGAGGAGACCTTCGAGCTGGTGAAGGACCGGCTGGAGACCGCCGGACTGAGCCAGGAGATGGGCCGCCGCGTGGTGCTGACCGGCGGCGCCAGCCAGCTCGTCGGCGTGCGGGAACTGGCGGCGCGAGTGCTGGACCGGCAGGTGCGGCTCGGCCGCCCGCATATGGTGCGTGGGCTGCCGGAGACCGCCTCCGGCCCGGCCTTCGCAGCGCCGCTCGGCCTGCTTGCCTGGGCGGCAGGAGAAGGCCGCCCGGCCTTCGACATCCAACCGGGGCTGGACCGGCCGCAGGGCCTGTTCCGCCGGTTCGTCAACTGGCTCAGGGAGCGTGCCTGATGCCTGTGGATAACCCGAAATCTGTGGATGAACGGATTCGGTTCATTTCAACCGCGAGACGCGAATCGCGGCAGCTGATTACCCTCGCCTCAGGAGGTTGCCCCGCATGACCCTCAACCTGACCCTGCCCGTCTCCCAGCACACCGACTTCAACCCGCGCATCACCGTCATCGGCGTCGGCGGCGGCGGCACCAACGCGGTCAACAACATGATCGCCATGGGCCTTGACGGCGTGGAATTCGTCGTGGCGAACACCGATGCGCAGTCGCTGGTGAACAGCAAGGCGGAGCGCCGGGTGCAGCTCGGCCCGCACCTGACGCAGGGCCTGGGCGCGGGCGCGAAGCCGGAGATCGGCCGCGCCGCGGCGGAGGAGGCGACGGAGGAACTGGCGCGGCACCTGGAAGGCAGCCACATGGTCTTCGTGACCGCCGGCATGGGCGGCGGCACGGGCACCGGCGCGGCGCCGGTGATCGCCCGGATGGCGCGCGAGCGGGGCGTGCTGACCGTGGGCGTGGTGACCAAGCCCTTCGATTTCGAGGGGCCGAAGCGGAAGCGCGCCGCCGAGTCGGGGCTGGAGGAGCTGCAGTCGGTCGTCGATACGCTGATCGTCATCCCGAACCAGAACCTGTTCAGGATGGCGAATGAGCGCACGACCTTCGCCGAAGCCTTCAAGATGGCGGACAACGTCCTCTACATGGGGGTGCGCGGCGTGACCGACCTGATGGTCAAGCCCGGCCTGGTGAACCTGGACTTCGCCGATATCCGCACGGTCATGGCGGAGATGGGCAAGGCGATGATGGGCACCGGCGAGGCCGAGGGCGACGACCGCGCCGTGAAGGCCGCCGAGGCCGCGATCAGCAATCCGCTGCTGGAGGACACCTCGCTCCGCGGCGCCCGGGGCGTGCTGATCAACATCACCGGCGGCTACGACATGACGCTGTTCGAGGTGGACGAGGCCGCGAACCGCATCCGCAAGGAGGTGGACGAGGATGCGAACATCATCTTCGGCTCCTCGGTGGAGGAGGAACTGAACGGCCGCATCCGCGTCAGCGTGGTCGCCACCGGGATCGATGCCGTGCCCATCCAGGCCACGCTGCCCGGCGCCACCCAGGCCACGAAGCAGGAAGGGCTGACCCTGGTGCCGGGCGGCCGCCAGGCCGCGACGGCCCGGCCGGCGGTGGCGGGGCAGCCCGCCGCGCCGGCCGCTGCCGCGCAGCGCCGGCCGGTGGTGGGCGGCGCCAGCGTCGCCTCCCTGCTGCGCCCGGCGGCGCCCGCCGCCCCGGCCGCGCCTGCGACCCCGGCGCTCGGCCCTGTCGCGGTGGAGGAAACGGAGGCGGCGGCGGTGCAGGCCCCCGTCATGATGACCCCTGCCCCGGCGGCGACCGCCGAGCCGGCGCGCCGGCCTGCGCCGGTCAGCATGCCCCCGCAGGCACCGGCCTCGGCCCCTGCGGCGCCCATGGGCGGTGGGCTGCGCGGGCTGTTCCGGACGGTGACGGGTGCCTCCAGCAGCCTGATGCGGCGCAACCTGCCGGAACCGGCACCGGTGGCGCCGCGCCTTGAGCCCGTGCCGGGCCCGGCCCGGCCGGCGCGGCCGATTCAGCAGGATGAGATGGGCCTCGACATCCCGACCTTCCTGCGGCGTCAGTCCAACTAATTGTGCGTCGCAAAAAATCTTGTGTTCTCAACGGATTACACCGAAATATTGGGAAACAAGGCTTGACTCGCAGGCCCGGGAGCATGGTGTCAGTTATGCTCCCGGGCGCTGCCTCCGCCATGGCGCCTGATGGAGAATTGGGTCGCGCATGGACGGGTATATTCCGCTTGGCTCGGGGCACAGCCCGAATGGTCGCCGCCGGACGCTGAAGGCTGCCATCGGCTGCGTCGGCATCGGCCTGCACAGCGGCCGCCGCGCTTCCCTGACCCTGCACCCGGCAACCGCCGGCACCGGCATCCTCTTCCGCCGCACCGATATCGGGCTGGAGATTCCAGCCCGTTTCGACCATGTGGTAGACACCCGCCTCTGCACCGCGCTCGGAGCGCCGGAGGCGCCGCATCTCCGTATCAGCACGGTGGAGCATGTGATGGCCGCCCTGGCCGGCTGCGGCGTGGACGACGCCGTGGTCGAACTGGACGGGCCGGAAGTGCCGATCCTGGACGGCTCCGCCGCCCCCTTCGTCTTCCTGATCGACTGCGCCGGCCTGACCGCCGCCCCGGCGGGCGCCGACCCCCGCGCCGCCGGGGCCGAGGCGATCGAGGTGCTGCGCCCGGTGCGGGTGCAGGAGGGCGATGGACCGGATGTTGCCTGGGCCGAACTTCGCCCCGGCTTCGGGGAGCGGCTGGAACTCTCCCTGACCATCGACTTCCCCTCGACCGCCATCGGCCGCCAGTCGCTGTCGCTGCGCATCACGCCGCACGCCTTTCGCACCGGGCTGGCCGATGCCCGCACCTTCACCATGGCAGAGGAAGTTGCCAGGCTGCGCGCCATGGGCCTCGCCCAGGGTGGGTCCCTGGCCAATGCGGTGGTGGTGGACGGGCCGCTGGTGCTGAATCCAGGCGGGCTGCGCCGACCGGACGAATTCGTCCGACACAAGCTGCTGGACGCGGTGGGCGACCTGGCCCTGGCCGGGGCGCCGCTGCGCGGGCGCTTCACCGGCCACCGTTCCGGCCATGCGCTCAACAACCGGCTGCTGCATGCGCTGTTCGCGGACCAGGCCAATTGGCGGCCGGTGCCGGCCCTGGTGCCGGAAGGCGCGGCTGCCCGCCTGCCCGCCGCGGCGGCCCCCGCCTTCGCCTGACCCGGCCGGACCTCCCGGCCCGGCCGCCCCCACCGGCCGGGCCATTGGACCCGGGCCTGGTCGTGCTATAGACCGGATCCTTCCGACCGACCGGGCCATGATGATCCGACGCGCCACCCCTCTGCTTGCCCTTTTCCTCGGCCTCGCGGCGCTTCCCGGCTGCTCCGCCTTCTCGAACTGGGATGGCAGGGAGGCCTCGCTGGCCGCCAGCCGCAGGGCGCCGAACGCAACCGTGGACCAGTCGCCCGAGGGTATCTACGCCGCGGGCATCGAGGCCCTGCAGGCGCGCCGCTACCCGCAGGCCGCCGAGCTCTTCGACCAGGTGGAACGCGACCATCCCTATTCCACCTGGGCCACCAATGCGAAGCTGATGTCGGCCTATGCCGACTACATGCGCAACCGCTACACGGAGGCAATCGGCGCGCTGGACCGCTTCATCCAGCTGCACCCGGCGCATCGGGACATCGCCTATGCCTACTACCTGCGCGCCCTCTGCTATTATGAGCAGATCGCCGATGCGCAGCGCGACCAGAGCACCACCGAGCAGGCCATCGCCGCGCTGCAGGACGTGGTGAACCGCTTCCCCGACACCGCCTATGCCCGCGACGCGCGCCTGAAGATCGACCTCGGCCGCGACCACCTGGCGGGCAAGGAGATGAATGTCGGCCGCTTCTATGAGCGCCAGCACCTCTACGGCGCCGCAATCGGCCGCTTCAAGCGCGTGATCGAGGAGTACCAGACCACCAACCACGTGCCGGAGGCGCTGCACCGGCTGACCGAGATCTACCTCGCCCTCGGCCTGACCGAGGAGGCGCGGCGCACGGCCTCCGTGCTCGGCCACAATTTCCCCGGCAGCCCCTGGTACCAGGACAGCTACGCGCTGCTGGTCGAGGGCGCCAGGCCGGCCGATGCGGAGCGTCCCGGCTTGTTCAGGCGCGCCCTGAGCTGGATCTTCTGAAAGGCGCGCCCGGCCGCGCCCCCCGCATGCTCGCATCCCTCGCCATCCGCGATGTCGTCCTGATCGAGCGCCTGGATCTCTCCTTCGGCCCCGGCCTCACGGTGCTGACGGGGGAGACCGGCGCCGGCAAGTCCATCCTGCTCGACAGCCTCGGCCTCGCCTGCGGGGCGCGGGCGGAGGCGGGGATGGTGCGCGCCGGCCAGGCGCAATGCTCGGTCGCCGCCGGCTTCATGCCGCCCGAGGGGCATCCCGCCTTCGCCATCCTGGCCGAGCAGGGCATCGAGCCGGAGGAGATGCTGGTGCTGCGCCGTGTGGTGCAGGCCGATGGCCGCTCCCGCGCCTTCGTCAATGACCAGCCCGTGGCCGTGGCACTGCTGCGCCGGCTGGCGGCGACGCTGGTGGAGGTGCAGGGGCAGCACGATCAGGTGGGCCTCGCCGATCCCTCCACCCATTCCGGGCTGCTGGACGCCTTCGGCGGGCTGGAAGGCCAGCGCAACGCCGTCGCCGCCGCCTTCCGCGGCTGGCGGGAGGCGGAGAAGGCGCTGGCCGAGGCGCGGGAGGCCATCGCCGCCGCCCAGCGCGACGAGGAATTCCTCCGCCACGCCGTCGAGGAGCTCTCCAGCCTCGCCCCGGAGGAGGGCGAGGAGGAGGAGCTTTCCCGGGAACGGCAGCGCCTGCAGCAGGGCGAGAAGCGCAACGAGACCATCGCCACGGCGCTCTCCGAATTGCAGCCGCGCGACCGCCGCCGCGGCGGCCCCGGCGACGCGCTGCGCGCTGCCGCCCGCGCCCTGGAACGCCTGCCACCGCCGAATGAGGAGGCGCAGCCGATCCTCGCCCTGCTCGCCAATGCCCAGGATGCGGTAGCAGAGGCGGAGACATTGCTGGAGCGCATGCTGCAGGAAGGCGGCCCCGATCCGCGCCGGCTGGAGCAGGTGGAGGACCGGCTCTTCGGCCTGCGCGCCGCTGCCCGCAAGCATGGCGTCGCGGTGGTGGAGCTGCCGGCGCTGCTGGCCGACCTGAAGGAGCGACTCGGCGCGCTGGATGCTGGCACCGGCCGCGTCGCCGCGCTGGAGCGGGCGGCGCAGGAGGCGCGCACGGCCTATCTCGCCGCCGGCGAGGCGCTCTCCGCGGCGCGGCGGG
>CALGVL010000112.1 GCA_937930165.1 uncultured Acetobacteraceae bacterium | reverse complement strand
GTGGATCGCCGCGGCACAGGCGATCTTCTCCTGGACCATGGGTAGTGCCCCGCCTGTCTCCATCGGGGAATTTTTCGATCGGCTGTTCAACACGCCAGAGGGATGGCGGCTCATCATCATCGGCAATGCCGTGGGCTTCCTCTTCGCCCTGCTGGTGCTGGTGCTGACGGTGGTGTCCTTCCCCATGCTGCTGGACCGGCATGTCGATCCCGGCGTGGCGGTGGGCACCTCCATCCGCGCCGTGCTGCGCAACCCGGTGCCGATGGCGCTCTGGGGGCTGATCGTGGCCTTCGGCCTGCTGATCGGCAGCATCCCCTTCTTCATCGGGCTGGCGGTGGTGCTGCCGATCCTCGGCCACGCCACCTGGCACCTGTACCGGAAGGTGGTCGCGCACTGACCCGGCGGCGCCGGCCGCCGGACGAACCACGGCCCAGGATGTTACGTCACCCCAACTTGCTCGTGGGTTGAATCTACCGGGGCCGGCGAAACGCCGCGTTGTTTGTGGCAAAAATAAGGCATACAGTCGCCCGGTCACGTCGCCTTGACCGGGAGGGGTTCGCCATGGCCGTGCGGAATCTCGAAGCAGATCCCACGGCCGCGGACAGTGGCTGGGCCGCCCGCCCCGCGGGATTGTGGCGCCGGTTCTGGCGCCTGGCGGTTGCCTACTATACCTCCGGGGAGCGCTGGTCCGCCTGGGGCCTGACCGCCGGCGTGCTGGCGCTGACCCTTTTGCAGATCGGGGTGCAGTTACGGCTCAACCTGTGGAGCCGCGATTTCTTCAACGCCCTGGAACACCATGACCGCGCCGCCTTTCTCGGCCAGATGCGGCTGTTCCTGCTGCTGGCGGCGGTCGGCATCGGGGTGGCGGTGCTCCAGTACCAGAGCCGGCAAATCCTGGCGCTGCGCTGGCGGGAATGGCTGGTGCGGCGGCTGCAAGCCCGGCTGCTGGAGGGCTCCTGCCACTACCGCCTGCAATTCCTGAGCGACGCCCCGGACAACCCGGACCAGCGGATCGGCGAGAACACTCGCTGGGCGACCGCCACGGCGGTCGAGCTGGCGGTCGGGCTGATCCATTCCGTTCTGTTGCTGGCCTCCTTCGCCGGCATCCTCTGGAACCTGTCGGGGCCGCTCTCCCTGGCCTGGGGGCCGCTCGGCTTCGAAATCCCAGGCTACATGGTCTTCGCCTCGGTGCTCTATGCCGGCATCGGCGCGGGGCTCACCTGGATGCTCGGCCGGGCGATGATCGGCATCAATGCCCGCCGCAACCAGGCGGAGAGCGACCACCGCTTCTCCCTGGTCCGGCTGCGCGAGAATTCCGAGGGCGTCGCCCTGATCCGCGGCGAGCGGGATGAGGAGCGCGGGCTGGCTCATGCCTTTGCCTGTGTCGTCGGGGTAATGGAGGACCTCTTCCGCCGCGAGCGCTTCCTGGTGGGCCTGTCCTGCGCCTATGGCATGGTGACGATGGCCTTCCCGATCCTGGTGGCCTCGCCCCGCTATTTCGCCGGTGCCATCACCCTGGGCACGCTGATGCAGGTGAGCCAGGCCTTCTGCGAGGTGACCAAGGCGCTCAACTGGTTCATGGACAACTATTCCCGCCTGGCGGATTGGACCAGCCATGTCGAGCGGGTGGTGGCGCTGGAGGAGGGACTGGCCTCCACCGGCAGGGCGGCGCGCGGCGGGACGATCCGCATCGAGGAGGGGCCGCTGCCGGATGGGCGGGAAGTGCTCTCCCTGCGGGGCCTGGATATCGCCACGCCGGAGGGGCATCTGGTCCTCGCCGGGGCCGAGGCGGAGATCCTTCCTGGCGAGAAGGTGCTGATTGTGGGCGAGAGCGGCAGCGGCAAGTCCACCCTGTTCCGCGCCAT
>CALGVL010000111.1 GCA_937930165.1 uncultured Acetobacteraceae bacterium | reverse complement strand
CTCTTCCGATCTCTGCCGCCCTCGCTCCGCGCCGTGATCGTGATGGGAGAGGAATCGCAGATCCCGGCCGAATCGGCGCTGCGCGGCAAGGTGGAACTCCTGGCGCAGGAAACGCTGATCGCGGACCAGCCACGGCAGTATGACTGGCCGGATCTGGATGAGCGGACCGCCTCCTCCCTCTGCTACACCTCCGGCACCACGGGAGAGCCGAAGGGCGTGCTCTACAGCCACCGCTCCACGGTGATCCACGGCCTCGCCACCCTGCAGAAGGACGTGTTCAACATCGGCGCCACGGATGTGGTGATGCCGGTCGTGCCGATGTTCCATGTGAATGGCTGGGGCATCCCCTATGCCGCCGGCATGGCAGGGGCAAGCATGGTGCTGCCCGGGCCGAAGCTGGACCCTGCCAGTCTGTTCCGGCTGTTCGAGGAGGAGGGCGTCACCTTCTCCGCCGGCGTGCCGACCATCTGGACCGCGCTGCTGCAATGGCTGCGTGCCGATCCGTCGCGGAAGTTCAGCCGCCCGCCGCGCCTCGTGGTGGGCGGCACGGCGCTGCCCACCGCCATCAATGCCGGCTTCCTGAAGGAATACGGCGTCGAGATCCTGCATGCCTGGGGTATGACGGAGACCAGCCCGCTCGGCACCACCAATGCCCGCAAGCCGGAGAATGCGGACTGGGACCAGGACCGCTTCCTGGACTATTCCCGCAAGCAGGGTCGGCCGCTCTTCGGCGTGGAGATCCGGGCGCTGGACCCGGCAGGCAAGCCCATCCCGCGGGACGGCGTGGCCTTCGCGGAGCTGGAGGTGCGCGGCCCCTGGATCGCCAGCGCCTACTTCAATCGGGAGAAGGACGCCGCCTTCACCGATGACGGCTGGTTCCGCACCGGCGATGTGGTGACGCTGGACGAGCTCGGCTGCATGGAGATCGTGGACCGCGCCAAGGACGTCATCAAGTCCGGTGGCGAATGGATCTCCTCCATCACGCTGGAGAACCTCATCATGGGCCATCCGGCGGTGCAGGAAGCGGCGGTGATCGCCATGCGCCACAAGAAGTGGGATGAGCGGCCGCTGCTGCTGGTGGTGCCGAAGCCCGGCATGAACCCGACGCAGGAGGAGATCCTCAGCTATTACGAGGGTAAGGTGGCGAAGTGGTGGATCCCGGATGCGGTGGAATTCGTGGAGGAACTGCCGCACACCGCCACCGGCAAGCTTTGGAAGGCGGAGTTGAAGACCCGCTACCGTGACCGGGTGGCAGAATAGCCCGGACAGGTGCCGCAGGGAGGCCAAGGCATGATCGTCGATCTTCGCATCTACACCTGCATGCCCAACCGGCTGGCCGAATTCGTGGAGCTTTACGAGAAGGAAGCCTGGCCTATCCAGTTGAAGTACCTGGAGAACTGCCTGGGCTGGTACACCACCGTGGAGGGCGCGCTGAACACGGTGGTGCATATGTGGGGCTACCAGGACCAGGGCGACCGCGAGCGCCGGCGCGCCGCCATGGCAGCCGACCCGGCCTGGGGCGCCTATCTGCGCAAGGCGGGCGAATTCGGCCTCCTCATCAAGATGGAGAACCGCATCATCCGCCCAACCGCCTTCTTCGAAGCCTATACGGCGAGCAAGGCTTGATCGGCTCGCTCGCGGCGCTCCTCCTCTGCCAATTGGCGGGGGAGGTCGTGGCCCGTGCGCTGCACCTGCCGGTGCCGGGACCGGTGATCGGCATGGTGCTGTTCCTTGCGGCGCTGACGCTGCGCCAGGATCCAGCGCCCGAGGCGCTGTCGCACACCGCCGATGCGCTGCTCGGCAATCTCGGCCTGCTCTTCGTGCCGGCCGGGGTCGGCGTGGTGCTCCACCTGCCGCTACTGGCACGGGACTGGGCGCCGCTCTCCCTGGCCTGCTCGCCGGTACGCTGGCCACCATCGCGCTGACCGGGCGGCTGGCGCAATGGCTGTTCCGCCGGCCGGCATGAGCGGGCTGACCGAGATCTGGGTCTATCTCGCGCGTGATCCTTTGGCGGCGCTGACGGCGACGCTGCTTGCCTGGCTCGCCGCGCTGCGGCTGCAACAGCTGGCCGGGCGGCATCCGCTTGCCAATCCGGTCCTGATCGCTATCGCCTTGCTGGTCGGCGGACTGCTGGCCGCCGGGATCGACTACCGCGCCTATTTCGAAGGCACGCGATTCGCCCATTTCCTGCTGGGCCCTGCCACGGTGGCGTTTGCCGTGCCGCTGTACCGGCAATGGCAGCTGGTGCGCCGCTCCGCCCTGGCGGCGCTGCTCGCGGTGCTGGGCGGCGGGCTCTTTGCGGCGGCGACCAGCATTGCGCTGGGCTTCGCCCTGCATACGGCGCCAGAGGTCACCGCCTCCATCGCGCCGCGCTCGGTCACCACGCCAGTCGTCATGGGCATTGCCGAGCGGCTGGGCGGCCTGCCCTCGCTCACCGCTGCCCTGGTCATCGCCAGCGGCATCACCGGTGCGGCGCTCGGGCCGCTCACGCTCAACCTCGTGCGGGTCAAGGACTGGCGGGCGCGCGGCCTGGCGATGGGCACGGCGGCGCATGGTGTCGGCACCGCGCGGGCGCTGACGGTGGACGCCACCGCCGGCGCCTTCAGCGGCCTCGCCATGGGGCTGAACGCGCTGGCGACGGCCCTGCTGCTGCCGCTGCTCTGGCGGCTGCTGCCGGGCTGAGCCATCCGCCCGCCCGGCGCCGCAGGCGGAGGGCGTGACCCGGCCGGCAGGATGCAAGCAGCCGGGATCAGCCGAACCGGCGCAGGCGCCGCGGCGCGCCTCGGCGCATGGCCGCCGACATCACCCGCCCGGCGCCGACCTGCCGTGCCGTCATGGCCCCGAGTGCCAGGGCACCGAGGCCCGCCAGGGCGGCTGCGGTCGCCACCGGATGCAGCTGCGCCTCCAGGAACAGGCTGGTCCTGCGCAGCGGGGCGACGGGGCGGGTCAGGCTGTGCTCCGTTCCGTCCTCCTTGGGCTTGTCCAGGTTGTCCGCGCGCTGCGGCGAGGGCGCCTTATCCGTGGTCTGGGCGCCGTAGCCGACGGCCTCCAGCACCAGGTCGGTGGCGCGCGGGAAAAGCGTACCGGCCAGGGAAATGGCATAGCCGCCGAAGCCGACCACGATATCCCGCTTCCGGTGCTCGCAGGCATACAGGATGGCACGGGCGACCAGGCGCGGATCATAGGCCGGCGGCGGCACCCGGATGCCCGGCGAGTCCAGCAGGTTGCGCGCATGCTCCTGGAACGGCGTCTCGATGCTGGAGGGCTTGATGAGGGTGACGCTGATCGGCGCCCCATCCCGTTCCAGCTCCATCCGAAGCGCGTCGGTGAAGGCGCGCACGGCATGCTTGGTGGCGGAATAGGTGCCCTGCAGCATCATGGCGCGGTCGGACAGCACGCTGCCGAGATTGACGATGGCGCCGCCGCGCGCGCGCAGCTCGCGCGCCGCGATGAGGGAGCCGTTCACGACGCCCCAGTAATTCGTATCGAAGAGCCGCCTCTGGTCCTCGATCGGGGTCTTCTCGAGCTCCCCCAGGATGGAGGCGCCGGCATCGTTCACCCAGGAATCGAAGCCGCCGAAGACCTCCCGCGCACGCCGGGCGGCGCCCTCCAGGGCCTCCTTGTCGGCGACATCGGCGGCGACATATTCGGCTTGGCCGCCGCGGCTGCGGATTTCCTCGGTGATGCTGCGCAGCGCCTCCTCGTTGCGCGCGACCAGCACCAGCCGCGCGCCGCGCTCCCGCGCCATCCGGGCGGTGGCCAGGCCGATGCCGGAACTGGCACCGGTGATGACGATGACCTGCTGCGAGAGCGGCTTCAGCCTGACCTGTGACATGGCGCTGCCTGCGGGAATGGGTGGGGAGCCTGGGGCTGAACCCCCTCTCCCCGGTCCCGGTTCCCGGCCGCGCCGCCGGCCTCAGATGGCCAGCCTGCCGGCCTTCGCCGCCGCGTAGCGGGCAGCGACCCTGTCCCAGTTCACCACATTCCACCAAGCCGCGAGATAGTCCGGCCGGCGGTTCTGGTATTTCAGGTAATAGGCGTGCTCCCAGACATCGTTGCCCATCAGCACGCGGCCGCCATCCATCAGCGGCGTGTCCTGGTTCGGCCGGCTGGTCAGGGCCAGCTTGCCGTTGCGGTCCACGGTAACGAAGACCCAGCCGGAGCCGAAGACGCGGGCGCCCATGGCGTTGAAATCCGCCTTCAGCTTGTCGAAGCCGCCAAGATCGCGATCGATCGCCTGGGCCAGTTCGCCGGTGGGCGCACCGCCCTTGCCGCCCATGATCTCCCAGAACATCGAGTGGTTGGCATGCCCGCCGCCATTGTTGCGCACGGCGGTCCTGACCGATTCCGGCACCTCCCGGAGCTTCGCCAGGATCTGCTCCAGCGGCATGCGCGCCAGTTGGGTGTGGTCCTTCAGCGCGTTGTTCAGATTCGCGACATAGGCCGCATGGTGCCGGCCATGGTGGATCTGCATGGTCTGGGCGTCGATATGCGGCTCATTCGCATCCGGCGCATAGGGCAGCGGCGGCAGGGTGAAGGGGCCGGCGGGGGCGCCCTGCTGCGCGAGGCCGGCTCGCGGCGCCGCCCAGGCGGCGGCGATGCCGGCACCGCCCAGGATCAGCGCGCGACGGTTGAGCATGACGGACATGGGCTTCTCCCGAATGGCAGCCTGCGGCGACCGGGCCGTGCCGGCGCCGCGACCAGAATGCCCTCGCTCCTGTTCCGCCGGAAGAGCGGAACCGGCACCGGCCGGGCGGCGTTGCATCGCCAACGTTTCCCGCAGGGAAGGAGCGAGACGATGGGCAGCGCAGCCAATGATTTCTCCGATGACGCACGCAACCTTCGCGATCAGGCCGCGGCCTCGGCCAACCGTGTCAGCGAGGACGCGCGGGAAGAGCTGGCCAAGCTCCGCGCCCAGGTGGAGCGGCTGATGCAGGAACGGGTGACGCCCGCCCTGGCCGGCGCCGCCGACACGGTGCAGGACTATGCCAGCCGCGCCCGCCACACCATCGAGGACCAGGCGGATGCGATCAGCGAGACGGTGCGGGAGCGGCCGCTGATGGCCGTCGCGGTCGCCGCGGTGGCCGGCTACCTGCTCGGCCGGCTGATGGGCGGCAACACCTACGTCTATCAGCGCGACCGCTAGGCCATCTCGGCCCACGCATGATCGCCGGATACGCTCCGGCCATTCGTTGCCAATCGCACCCCCCATCCGGGGGCTGCCCTGGACCGGAGGCCACGGGACCATGCGGCTGATCCGCCTGCTCCGTATCGCCGCACAGGCGGAAGCCCTGCGCTGGAAGCGGCTGGGCCGCGGCTATGTCATCCAGGCGGTGCTCGCCGTCGTGGCCGCGGTCTTCGCCCTGATGCTGCTGTTGATGCTGCATGTCGCGGCCCTGGTCTGGCTCAGCGACATGCTGGGCGGCGTCTGGGCGGCCCTGATCGTCGCCCTCGCGGATCTGGTGATCGCGGGGCTGCTCGGCTTCCTGGCCGCGCGCCGGGCCCAGGACCCGCTGGCGGTGGAGGCCGAGCGGGTGCGCGACGACGCGCTGCAGCAGGTGGGCGACCAGGCGGCGCGCGCCGCCATGCTGGCACCGCTGCTGCGTACATCCTCAGCCAAGAAGGGGCTGCTCGGCGCGGCCCTGACCGCGGCAGTGGTGGGGCTGATCTCCACCCGGCGCTGAAGCGTCCGGTCGGCGGCGGGCCGGATGGCCCCGGGCCGTCATCGGCCGCCAATGGCAAGGCCGGGAAGGCCCCCTCTCCCCCCCGCGGCCCGGACCGACTAGGTTGCCGGTCCCATGCGCTATCTCTCCACGCGCGGCCAGGCCGCGCCCCGCGATTTCGAAGGCGTCCTTCTTGCCGGCCTGGCCGAGGATGGGGGCCTGTTCCTGCCCGAAGCCTGGCCGGAGCTTTCCGCCGCGGACTGGCGCGCCCTGCGCGGCCTGCCCTATGCGGAACTCGCCGCCCGGCTGATCCACCCCTTCGCCGGCACTACCCTGTCCTATGAGGAACTGGCCGGCATGACCCGCGCGGCCTATGCCGGCTTCGGCCATCCCGCCGTGGCGCCGCTGGTCCAGCTCAGCCACCGCAGCTTCGTGCTGGAGCTGTTCCATGGGCCGACCCTGGCCTTCAAGGACATGGCGATGCAGTTGCTCGGGCGGCTGTTCGACCATGTGCTGGCGAAGCGGGGGCAGCGCATCACCATCGTCGGCGCAACCAGCGGCGATACCGGCTCCGCCGCCATCGAGGCCTGCCGCGACCGGGGCAGCATCGACATCGTCATCCTGCACCCGCACAACCGCACCTCCGAGGTGCAGCGGCGGCAGATGACCACCGTGCTCTCGCCCAATGTGCAGAACCTGGCAATCGAGGGCAGTTTCGACGACTGCCAGGACCTGGTGAAGGCGATGTTCAACGACGCGCCTTTCCGGGCGGAGATGCGCCTGGCCGCGGTGAATTCCATCAACTGGGCGCGGGTCGCGGCGCAGATCCCCTATTACGCCTATGCCGCCCTGGCGCTGGGCGCGCCGGACCGGCCGGTGGCCTTCAGCGTGCCCACCGGCAATTTCGGCAATGTCCTGGCCGCCTGGGCGGTGCGCCGGATGGGGCTGCCGGTGGAGCGGCTCATCATCGGCTCCAACCGCAACAACATCCTGGCCCGCTGGCTGGATGCGAACGACATGTCCATCCGCGCGGTGGAGCCCAGCCTCTCCCCCAGCATGGACATCCAGGTCTCCAGCAATTTCGAGCGCCTGCTCTTCGAATTGCTGGACCGCGACGCCACGGCCACGGCGGAGCAGATGCGCCGCTTCCGCGCCGACGGCCGCATGCCCGTGCCGGATGCCGCCTGGCGCAAGGCGACCGCCCTGTTCCGCGGCTTCACCCTGGACGATCCGGGAACGCTGGCGGAGATCCGCCATCTCTGGACCACGGCCGGCTATCTGGCGGACCCGCATACCGCCGTCGGCACCGCCGCCGCCCGGGCGCATATGCCGGAGGACCAGTCCATTCCGGTGGTGATCGCCGCCACCGCCCATCCGGCGAAGTTCCCGGATGCGGTGGAGGAGGCAACCGGCCGCCGCCCCCCTCTGCCCGCCCGCATGGCGGACCTATATGAGCGGGAGGAGCGTTATGCCGTTCTCACCCCGGAGCTTGCCGAGGTGGAGGCCTTCGTCCGCTCCCACGCCCGTCGCAACACTGCCTGAGAGATCCCTCGCCCGATGTCCGATGCCGTCCGCGTGACCCGCCTGCCCAACGGCCTGACCGTGGTGTCGGAGACGATGCCCAGGGTCGAGACCGTCTCCTTCGGCGCCTATGTCGGCGCCGGCACGCGGAACGAAACCGCGGACGAGAACGGCGTCTCCCACTTTCTGGAGCACATGGCCTTCAAGGGCACGGAGCGGCGCGACGCCGCCGCCATCGCGCGGGAGATCGAGAATGTCGGCGGCCACCTGAACGCCTACACGGCGCGGGAGCAGACCGCCTATTACTGCAAGGTGCTGAAGGAGGACCTGCCACTGGCCGCCGACATCATCGGCGACATCCTGACGCACAGCACCTTCATCCCGGAGGAGCTGGAGCGCGAGCGGGGCGTGATCCTGCAGGAGATCGGCCAGTCCAACGACACGCCGGACGACATCATCTTCGACTACTTCCAGGCCACCGCCTTCCCGAACCAGCCCATGGGCCGCCCGACCCTGGGCACCGAGGACGTGATCAAGGCGATGCCGCGGGAAGCGCTGACCGGCTACATGCGCCATCATTACGGCCCCTCCCGCATGGTGATCGCCGCCGCCGGCGCGCTGGAGCATGAGACGCTGCTGGACCTGGTGAAGCGGCACTTCGCCGACCTGCCGGATGTCGCGCCGCCGGAGCCCGAACCCGCCTTCTATGCCGGCGGCGAGTTTCGCGAGCATCGCGACCTGGACCAGGTCCATATCGTGCTCGGCTTCCCCGGCACCTCCTATACCGACCGGCTGCATTATCCGACGCTGCTGCTCTCCACCCTGCTCGGTGGCGGCATGTCCTCCCGCCTGTTCCAGGAGATCCGGGAGAAGCGCGGCCTGGTCTATGCGATCTACTCCTATGCCAATCCCTTCAAGGATGGCGGCGTGTTCGCGATCTATGCCGGCACCGGCGAGAAGGAGGCCGAGGAGCTGGTCCCCGTAACCCTGGAGGAGCTGCGCAAGGTCCAGCGCGACGTGACCCAGGAGGAGCTGGACCGCGCCAAGGCACAATTCCGCGCCGGGCTGCTGATGTCCCTGGAAAGCACCGGCAGCCGCACGGAACAGCTCGCCCGGCAGCTCCAGGTGCATGGCCGCGTCATCCCGGTGGAGGAGATCAAGGCGAAGATCGCCGCCGTCACCATCGAGGATGTGCAGGAAGCCGCGGCCGCCGCCTTCCGCGCCCGCCCGACCCTGGCGACGCTCGGCCCCGCCAGCAAGGTGCCGAACCTGGCCACCATCGCGGAGAAGCTTGCGGCATGAGCCATACGGACACGGTGCAGGCACTGGTCGCGGCGGCCCGCAAGGCGGGCGCGGATGCGGCAGATGCGCTGCTGGTCGCCGGCACCTCGCTCTCGGTGCAGCGGCGGCTCGGCAAGATCGAGCAATTGGAACGGGCGGAGGGATTCGACCTTGGCCTGCGCGTCTTCGTGGGCAAGCGGCAGGCAATCGTCTCCTCGACCGACCCCGCGCCGGAGGGCTTTGCCGCCCTGGCGGAACGCGCCATCGCCATGGCGCGGGCGGTGCCGGAGGACCCCTTCGCCGGCCTGCCCGATGCGCCGGACGGGCTGGTTGCCGCCGATTTCGACCTCGCCGACAGCGCCGAGCCCAGCGCCGAGGCGCTGATCGAGCGCGCCACCGCGGCGGAGGAAGCGGCGCTGGCCGTGCCCGGCGTGACCAATTCCGAAGGCGCGGAGGCGGGCTATTCCCGCTACGCCATCGCACTCGCCGCCAGCAACGGCTTCGCCGGCGAATATGTCCGCACCAGCCATTCCATCTCCGCCACCGCCCTCGCCGGCCAGGGCACGGCGATGGAGCGGGACTATGACTACGCGACCGCCGTGCACCTCTCTGACCTGGAGGATGCGGCGGAGATCGGCCGCCGCGCCGGCGACAGGGCGGTGGCGCGGCTGAACCCGCGCCGGCCGAAGACTGCGCGCCTGCCGGTGGTCTTCGATCCGCGCGTAGCCAATTCGCTGCTCGGCCACCTCTCCGCCGCGATCAACGGCGCGGCGGTGGCGCGCGGCACCAGCTTCCTGAAGAACCGGCTCGGCCAGCGGGTGAT
>CALGVL010000110.1 GCA_937930165.1 uncultured Acetobacteraceae bacterium | reverse complement strand
GGCCCTGCCGGTCCTGCTCGGGGCGCTGGCCCAGCGCGGGGTGACGCGGGTGATGGCGGAAGGCGGCGCCGGGCTGGCCGCCGGGCTGCTCCGGGACGGGCTGGTGGACCGGATCGCCTGGTTCCACGCCCCCGGCATCATGGGCGGGGACGGGCTGCCCGCGGTGCAGCCCTTGCCGCTGGCAGAGCTTTCCGCCATGCCCAGATTCAGGCGGGTCGCCAGCCGGCCGGTCGGCGCGGACTGGCTCACGGAATTCGAGCGCGAGGACAGCGAGGAACCATGTTCACCGGGATCGTGACCGACCTCGGCACGGTGCGGGAGGTGCAGCCGATCGGCGAGGGGCAGGACATGCGCCTCGTCATCGGCACCTCGCCGGCCTTCCTGGCGCAGCCCCAGCCGGCCGTCATCGGCGCCTCCATCGCCTGTTCGGGCTGCTGCCTCACGGCGGTCGATCTGGGCGGCGACTGGTTCGCCGTGGACGCTTCGGCGGAGACGCTGTCCAAGACCACGCTCGGCCGGCTGCACCCGGGCAGCCGCGTCAACCTGGAGCGTTCCCTGCGCATGGGGGACGAGCTGGGCGGGCATCTCGTCTCCGGCCATGTGGACGGGGTGGCGGAGGTGCTGTCGGCGGTACCGGAGAATGGCTCGGTGCGTTGGCGGTTCCGCCTGCCGCCGGGCCTGGCGCGCTATGTCGCGCCAAAGGGCTCCATCGCCATCGACGGCGTCTCGCTGACGGTGAACGAGGTTGACGGCGAGGAGTTCGGGGTCAACATCATCCCGCACACCGCCGCCGTCACCACCTTCGGCACTTTGCAGCCGGGCGCGCTGGTGAACATCGAGATCGACATGCTGGCGCGCTATGTCGCGCGACTGAGGGAAACGAATCTATGACTGCCGGCAGCACGCTCCAGACCGGCGAGGCCTCGTCGCCGCAGCGCGTCAACTTCGCCGATTTCATCTCGCCCACCGAGGAGCTGATCGAGGAGGCGAAGCGCGGCCGCATGTTCATCCTGGTGGATGACGAGGACCGCGAGAATGAGGGCGACCTGGTCATCCCCGCCCAATTCGCCACGCCGGACGCCATCAATTTCATGGCCAAGCATGCGCGCGGCCTGATCTGCCTGGCCTTGACCAGGCACCGGGTGGAGCAGCTCGGCCTGCCGCTCATGGCGGCCTCCAACGGCACGCGGCACCAGACCGCCTTCACCGTCTCCATCGAGGCGCGGGACGGCGTCACCACCGGCATCTCCGCCGCCGACCGGGCGCATACCGTCGCCGTGGCGATCAATCCGGAGATGGGGCGGGAGCATATCGTCACCCCCGGCCATGTCTTTCCGCTGATGGCGCGGGACGGCGGCACGCTGATCCGCGCCGGGCATACGGAAGCCGCCGTGGATTTCGCTCGTCTCGCCGGGCTGAACCCGGCCGGCGTGATCTGCGAGATCATGAATGACGACGGCAGCATGGCCCGCATGCCGGACCTGGTGGCCTTCGCGCAGCGGCATGGGCTGAAGCTCGGCACCATCGCCGACCTGATCGCGCATCGCCGGCGGACCGAACGCCTGGTGCGTCGGGTGACGGAGGGCCAGATCCACCACCCGATCGGCGGCGACTGGCACCTGATCGTCTATACCAACACGCTGGAATATGGCGAGCACCTGGCGCTGGTGAAGGGCGATGTCACCGCACCCGGTCCGGTGCATGTCCGCATGCATGCCGCCAACCTGATGCACGACATCATCCTCGGCACCGGCACGCGTGACCTGCATGACGCGATGCGCATGATCGAGGAGGCCGGGCGCGGTGTGGTGGTCGTGATCCGCGACTGGCGCCCGACCAATATGAGTGAGCAGATCAGCCGCGGCCGCGACAAGCGCGTGCCGCCGCCGGAGATCCGGGACTATGGCATCGGCGCGCAGATCCTGACGGATCTCGGCGTACGGGACATGATCCGCCTCTCTAACAACCCGCGCCCCGTCGTGGGGCTTGAGGGCTACGGCCTCCGCGTCCTGGAGACGCTGCCGCTGGTCCGGAAGGAAAACATCTGAAGATGAGCACGATTGACGCGCCGGAACGCGCGGCGCGCCGGATTCCGGGGCCGCCGCCGCGGCTGCTGGTAATCCAGGCGCCCTATTACGAACAGGTGGTGAGCGGCATGCGCCGCGGCGCCGAGGCGGTTTTCGCCGAGGTCGGTGCGACCGCCGAGGTGGTGGACGTGGCCGGCGCTTTCGAATTGCCGGCGGCGCTGCGCATGGCGCTGACGCAGAACGGCGCGCGCTATGACGGTTTCCTGATCCTGGGTTGCGTGGTGAAGGGCGAGACGGACCACTACGACTTCATCTGCGACGCCGTCTGCCACGGCATCATGGCGATCAGCGCGGAAACCGGCATCGCCATCGGCTTCGGCCTGCTGACCGTCGATACGCTGGCCCAGGCTATCGCCCGTTCCTCCGACGACCGCATGAACAAGGGGGCCGAGGCGGCGCATGCGCTGCTCGGCCAAGTGGCGCTCCGGCGCCGGTGGGGCTTGGCATGAGCGGCACGCGAAAACCGGCGCAGAAGCCGCGCGGCCGGCCGCGCACCGGGGCCCGCGTCGCCGCGGTGCAGGCCCTCTACCAGAGTGAGCATACCGGCGAGGCGGCCGAGGCCGTGATCGACCAGTTCATCCGCCACCGCATCGGCAACTTGCCAGGGCTCGGCGGCTTCGAGGAAGGGCGCGTGCCGGAAGCCGACATCCCGCTCTTTGCCGCCATCGTTCGCAAGGCGGCGCAGAACGGGGAGACGGTGGATAGCCTCGTCGCCGGCCATCTGGATCCGGACTGGCCGCTGCCCCGGCTTGATCCGGTGCTGCGGGCGCTGCTGCGCGCCGCCTGCGCCGAACTCTGGGGCGGCAAGGAGCCGCCGGCGCGGGTCGTCATCAACGAATACCTGGATATCGCGCACGGATTCTTCAGCGGCGAGGAGCCGCGCTTCGCCAATGGCGTGCTGGACGCCATGGCCCGCACCCTGCGGCCCGAGGAATTCACCGGCGCGCCGCGCCGCTCTGGCGTCTGAGACATGCCGGGCAGGGGCGGGTCATCCCTTCCGCCGGAATTCGCTCTCATCGCCCGGCATTTCCGCCAGCTCGCCGGCCCTGGCGCGCTGGATCTGCTGGATGATGCCGCCGTGCTGGGCATACCCGCCGGCCGGCAGCTTGTCCTGTCCGCCGACGCGATGGTGGCCGGGGGGCATTTCCTGCCCGACGACCCGCCGGAGATGGTTGGCCGCAAGCTGCTGCGGGTGAACCTGTCCGACCTCGCGGCGATGGGGGCGGCGCCGCTCGGCTATCTGATGACCACGGCCCTGCCCAGGGGCACGCCCGATGCCTGGATCGCTGGCTTCGCCGCCGGGCTGGCTGCCGACCAGGCGGAATTCGGGATTTCCGTGCTGGGTGGCGACACCGTTTCCACGCCGGGACCGATTACCCTGTCGCTCACCATCCTTGGCACCGTGCCGGCCGGGGCAGCGCTTCGGCGGCAGGGAGCGCGGCCGGGCGACGCGATCTGGGTGTCCGGCACGATCGGCGATGGCGCGCTCGGCCTGCGTGTCCTGCAGGGCAGGCTGGCGTCCGATGCCGAGGGGCATCTCGCCCGTCGCTACCGCCTGCCGCAGCCGCGGCTTGCCCTGGGCATGGCGCTGGCGGGGCTGGCGCGGGCGGCCATGGATGTCTCGGACGGGCTGGCGCAGGATCTTGGCCATCTCTGCCGGGCGGGCGGCTGCGGCGCAGTGCTGGAGGCCGCGGCCGTGCCGCTCTCCCCCGCCGCGCGCGCCGCGGTCACGGCCGATCCATCCCTGCTGCCGCTGGTGCTGACCGGAGGCGACGATTACGAACTGCTCTTCGCCGCGCCGCCGGACCAGGAGGCGGCGGTACTGGCCCGGGGCGCGGCTGCCGGCGTGGCGGTGACGCGGATCGGGTGGTTCGCTGAGGGGCCGGCGGAGGTCCGGGTGCTCGGCGAGAGCGGAGTGCCGCTCAGGCTGCCCAAGGGGGGATGGAGCCACTTCTGAAGCAGGGCAGGACGGCGCCGCGGATTCCCCGCCTATGATAGCGATCCTGTCCTGGCAGGGGCGCCGAGCGGTGGCCCGATGACTTGCCGATCCTGGTCCCGCCCTGGAGGCTACTGGGTGGTGCCGGGGCCCGGCTGGGTGCTGGGGACGGGGCCGAACCGGCCGACATTGCCGAACAGGGCCTGCAGCAATGTCTGGTTGTTGCCCGGCACTGGCGTCTCGCGCTGCACCATGATGAGCGGCTGGCCATCGGCCTCCGTCACCTTGCGGACTCCCCGGACCACGCCGTTCCGGTCGAAGGCCACCACAACCGTCTGCTGTTCGGCCACGGCAAGCTGGCGCCCCGGGCGCTCCCGGGTCTTGCTGCTGATGTAGTACCACTCCTCATCGCCGAAGGTGCTGGTCTGGGTCGGCGAGCCGAGCAGGGTCTGCACATCGGCCTTGGTCTGGACGCCCGGAACGATCTCCTGCAACTGGTCGTCGGTCACGCGGTTGCCGCGCGCGATTTCCGGCGCCTCGAAGAAGCTGCAGGCGGAGAGCAGGAGCAGGGCGGGCAGGGCCAGGGCGGCGGCCCGGAACCTGGAAGCGCGCTGGGGCATCGCGTTGACCGGGCAGGAAGGGTGATCCATCTCTCAAAGCGAATGCCAGTTTGCCGCGGCAGGGTCAACCGCGCTGCCGCCTGGCGCCTCTCCCACTGGCCGAAGGATCGCTGCCCGATGGGCCTGCTCGCCCTGTTTCGCCGCAAGCCGCTGGAGCGCCCCGGCTTCGTCCTCTATGGCGCTGCCGTCGCCGCGGCCCGCAACCCCTGGTTCTTCAGCGCCCTCGGCGTACCGGACAGCCTGGACGGCCGCTTCGACCTGGTCGGGCTGCATGTGGCGCTGCTGATCCGCCGGCTGCGCCAGGACCCCGACCCGCGCGGAGCGCAATTGGCCCAGGCGGTCTTCGACGCCATGTTCGCCGACATGGATGTGAACCTGCGGGAGATGGGGGTGGGGGACCTGTCCGTCGGCAAGCGCGTCAGGCAGATGTGGGAGGCCTTCCATGGCCGTGCCCGCGCCTATGAGGCGGCGCTGGATGCCGGCGACCGCCCCGCCCTTGCCGCCGCCCTGCAGCGGAATGTCTGGCGGACCCTGTCCGAGGCGGAGGCGCCGGGCGCCGCGCACCTGGCGGCGCATGCCGAGGCGGTGGCGGC
>CALGVL010000109.1 GCA_937930165.1 uncultured Acetobacteraceae bacterium | reverse complement strand
TGGCGGCGGAGCTGTTCGAGCGCGGCCTCTGCCTCCCCTCCGGGAGTGGCATGACTCCCGCGGAGCAGCAGCGAGTCATCGACATCATCCGGGACTGCTGCGGGGCGTGATGCGGGGCCTGCGCATCCTCTACCTGCACCAGCATTTCTCCACGCCGGAGGGCGCGACCGGAACGCGAAGCTTCGCCCTGGCCCGGGCGCTGGCGGCGCGCGGCCATGCCGTGACGCTCGCCTGCGGCCAGTATGCAGGGGCGGCGACCGGCCTCTCCGGCCCCTTCCGCCGCGGGAGGCGGGAGGGGCGGGTTGGCCCCGTCCGGGTGGTGGAATTCGCCATCTCCTGCGGCAATGCCCAGGGCCTTGCCGCCCGAGGCGCCGCCTTCCTGCGCTATGCGGCGCGAGCCACCAGGCTTGCCCTCACCGGCCCCTGGGATGTGGCGGTGGCCAGTTCCACGCCGCTGACCGTGGCTCTGCCGGCCTTGGCGGCGCGCCGGCTGCTCGGCCTGCCATTCGTCTTCGAGATCCGCGACCCCTGGCCGGAACTGCCCCGCGCCATGGGGATCGGCTCCCCGCCGCTCTGGGCCGCGATGGACCGGCTGGCCGATGCCGCCTGCCGCCGCGCCGCCGCCGTGGTGGCGCTCTCCGAGGGGATGGCGGAGACGGCGGTCGCGCATGGCGCGGATCCCGCCGCGGTGCATGTCGTGCCGAACGGCGCCGATCTGGACCTGTTCGGCCCGCAGGTCGCGCCCTGGCGGCCGGCGGAGGCGGCTTCGCATGAGGCCCTGGCGGTCTATGCCGGCACGCATGGCCGCGCCAACGGGCTGGACCAATTGCTGGACGCTGCGGCCTGGCTGCGGGCGCGGCGGGTTCCGCTGCGCCTGCTGCTGGTCGGCGAGGGCGGGGAGAAGCCGCGCCTCTTCGCCCGCGCGGCGGCGGAGGGGCTGGACAATGTCACCTTCCTCGACCCGCTGCCGAAGCCGCGCCTGGCCGGTCTGCTGGCCGGCAGCCAGATCGGCGTGCAATGCCTGGCGCCGGTGCCGGAATTCGCCGAATGGACGGCGCCAAACAAGCTGATGGACTACCTGGCCGCCGGCCTGCCCGTGGGGGCCAATCTCCCCGCCCGCGCCGCCCGCCT
>CALGVL010000108.1 GCA_937930165.1 uncultured Acetobacteraceae bacterium | reverse complement strand
GGAGACGGCGGACCCCTCCCGGCATGAGCCGGGGGCCGCCGCCTGCTTCGCCCTCGGCCGCGTCCTGGCAAATGAACATCCGGGGCTGAAGCCGCGCCGCATCGATCTCTGCCCCGGCCTCTCCCCCGACGCGGCGGCCCGTCGGCTGGTGCCGAAGCTGCTGCAGGAGGGCGACGGGGAGGCGGAGGTGACCCTGACCGCTGCCGGCCGCCTGGTGCCGCGGCTGCGCCCCGGCCTGCCGCCGGCCCCCGGCCCGGCCGGCCCGGTGCGCCTGGCGGTGCGCCAGCCCGGCCAGCTCGGCAGCCTGCACTGGGAGCCCATGCCGGCGCTGCCCGAGCCCGGACCGGGCGAGGTGCTGCTGCGGGTCGAGGCAGCGGGGATCAATTTCCGCGACCTGATGTGGGCCCAGGGCCTGCTGCCGGAGGAGGCGCTGCTGCCCGGCTTCGCCGGCCCCGGCCTCGGCATGGAATGCGCCGGGGTGGTGGAGGCGGTGGGCGAGGACACGCCCTTCCGGCCTGGCGACCGGGTCTTCGGCGTTGCCCCCGCCGCCCTCGCCACTCATGCGCTGACCCGCGCCGAGGCGCTGGCGCCGCTGCCGCAGGGGCTGGATCCCGCCGCCGCCGCCACCGTGCCGGTCGCCTTTCTGACCGCCGTGCATGCGCTGGAGGAGCTGGCGCAGATTGAGGCCGGGGAGCGGGTGCTGATCCATGGTGGCGCCGGCGCGGTCGGGCTCGCCGCCCTGCAGGTGGCACTGGCGCGCGGCGCCCGCGTGGCCATGAGCGCCGGCAGCGCCGCCAAGCGCGCCTTCCTGCGCGCCGCCGGGGCGGAGGTGGTGCTCGATTCCCGCGACCCGGGCTTCGCCGATGCGCTGCGCGGCGAGTGGCCGGAGGGCGTGGATGTCGTCCTGAACTCCCTGGCCGGGGAGGCGATGGAACGCTCCATGGCGCTGCTGCGGCCCTTCGGGCGCTTCCTGGAGCTCGGCAAACGGGATTTCGTGGAGAACCGGCGGGTAGCGCTGCGGCCCCTGCGGCGCAACGCCACCTTCTTCGCCGTGGATGTGGACGAACTGCCGCGCGCCCGCCCGGCACTGGCGGCGCGGCTGCTGGCCAGCATCGCGGGGCGGCTGGCGGAGGGCAGCTTCCGGCCACTGCCGGCCACCATCCATGCCGCGGCGGAGGCCGAGGCCGCCTTCCGCACCCTCCAGGCCAGCGCGCATATCGGCAAGCTGGTGCTGCGCCCGCCGGCGGTGACGGCGGCGCCGGCCCGGCCGGCGCCGGCCATCGCCCAGGCGACGCGCGGAACGGTGGTGGTGCTGGGCGGCGTGCAGGGCTTCGGCCTGGCCACGGCGCGCTGGCTGGCGGCGCAGGGGGTGCGGCATCTCGCGTTGCTCTCCCGCCGCGGCCCGGCGGCACCGGGGGCGGATGCGGCGATCCGCGACCTTGCCGCGCTGGGGGCGGTGGCCAGCATCCATGCCTGCGACGCGACCGACGCGGCGGCGCTGGCCGAGACCCTGCAGGCGATCCGCGCCGCCATGCCGCCGATCCGCGGCGTGGTGCATGCCGCCGCCGTCTTCGCCGATGGCGCCGCCGCCGCGCTCGATCCCGCCCGCGCCGCCCCGGTGCTGGCCGCCAAGCTGGCCGCAGCGGAGAACCTGGACCGGCTGACCGCCGAGGATCCGCTGGCGCTGTTCCTGCTCTTCTCCTCGGCCACCGTCGCGGTCGGCAATCCCGGCCAGGCCGCCTATGTCGCCGCCAATGCGGCGCTGGAGGCGCTGGCCCGCCGCCGCCGCGCCCAGGGCCGCCCGGCCACCGCCATCGCCTGGGGGCCTATCGCCGATGCCGGCGTGCTGGCCGGGGATGCCGCGACGGCAGAGGTGCTGCGCCGCCGCCTCGGCGCCATGCCGATGCGGGCGGAGGAGGCGCTGTCCGCCCTGCCGGCGCTGCTCGAAGCCGGGCCGACCTGCCTCGGCCTCGCCCGCGTCGCCTGGGCCGAGGCCCGCGCCGCCCTGGCGGTAATCGAGGAGCCGGGTTTCGAGGCGGTCCGCGGCGCCGAGGCCGGCGCGGCCGATTCGGCCGACCTGCGCGAGCGGCTGCGCAGCCTGCCGGAGCCCGAGGCGCTGGCCCTGTTGCGGGAGACGCTGGCGGCCGAGCTTGCCCGCATTCTGCGCCTGCCTCCGGGCGCGGTGGCGGCGGAGGCACCGCTGGCCGGGCTCGGCCTCGACAGCCTGGGCGGCATGGAATTGCGCACGGCGCTGGAGCAGCGGTTCGGCATGCCGGTGCCCCTCTCGGCCGTCACCGAGACGCTGACGGTGGAGGCGCTGGCCCGCCGCATCGCCGAGTCGGTCCGCAGCGCCCGGATCGAGGCCGGCATCGAGGGGCTGATCGCGGCACATGAGCCGCCGGCGGCGGACCGCATGGAGGTGGCAGCGTGACCCAGGGCTTCGGCCTCTCCGCCGCCGCGCGCGCGGCCCTGCTGCAACGCCTGGCCAAGCGGCATGGCGAGGATGGCGGCGTGCCACCCGCCAGCCCCGGGCGCGATCTCGGCACCCTGCCCGGCGCCGCCGAAATCGAGATGGTGCGGGAGGCAGGGGCGGCGCTCGGCCTGGAAAACCCCTATTTCCGGCCGCATGAGGGCGTAGCGGGTGCGCGCAGCGTCATCGGCGGGCGGGAATACCTGAACTTCGCCAGCTACAATTACCTGGGGCTGAACGGCGATCCGCGCGTAGCCGCGGCGGCCAAGGCGGCCATCGACCGGCATGGCGTCTCCGCCTCCGCCTCCCGCCTCGCCTCGGGCGAGCGGCCGGTGCATGCGGCGCTGGAGGCGGCGCTGGCCGCCGTCTATGGTGCGGAAGCCTGCCTCGCCTTCGTCAGCGGCCATGCGACCAATGTGACCGTGATCGGCCATCTGATGGGGCCGCGCGACCTGATCCTGCATGACGGGCTGATCCACAATTCGGTGACGGAGGGCGCGCGGCTTTCCGGCGCGCGGCGCATCGCCTTCCCGCACAATGACTGGCAGGCGGCGGAACGCGAGCTGGCCCTGCACCGCGCCCGGCACGGCCGGGCGCTGCTGGTGATCGAGGGTCATTACAGCATGGATGGCGACGTGCCCGACCTGGCGCGCTTCGTCGAGATGGCACGCCGGCACGACGCGCTGCTGATGGTGGACGAGGCGCATTCCCTCGGCGTGCTGGGCGCCACCGGGCGCGGCGTGTTCGAGCAATGCGGCGTGGATCCGGGTTGCGTGGATATCTGGATGGGCACGCTGTCCAAGACGCTCTCGGCCTGCGGCGGCTATGTCGCCGGGCGGCGGGCGCTGGTGGACCTGCTGCGGCATTCGGCGCCGGGCTTCGTCTATTCCGTTGGCCTGGCGCCGCCGCTGGCCGCCGCGGCGGAGGCGTCGCTGCGCATCCTGGGTGAGGAGCCGTGGCGGGTGGCGCGGCTGCAGAGGAACGCGGCGCTGTTCCTGAAGCTGGCACGGGAGGCGGGATTCGATACCGGGCATTCCGCCGGGCTCGGCATCGTGCCGGTCATCCTCGGCGGCGACCACTCCATCACCTGGCCGGCGGCGACCGCCGTGGCCGACGTGCACGGCTACGGCAACGTCGGCATCGTGCACTTCGACGCGCACGCCGACACCGCCGACGAGATCGAGGGCAACCTGGACAGCCAC
>CALGVL010000107.1 GCA_937930165.1 uncultured Acetobacteraceae bacterium | reverse complement strand
GGCGGATCACCCGCACGTCATGGCAGAAATACTTGCCGCCGAACTGCGCGCCGATGCCCAGGTTCTGCGTCAGCTTGTGGATCTCGGCCTCCAGCTCCGGGTCGCGGATGGCGTGGCCGGATTTGTCGCCCTTGGTCGGCAGGGCATCGAGATAGCGCGTGCTGGCCAGCTTCACCGTCTTCAGGTTCGTCTCGGCGCTGGTGCCGCCGATGACGATGGCCAGGTGATAGGGCGGGCAGGCGCTGGTGCCCAGCGTCTTGATCTTCTCCTCCAGGAAGGCGAGCAGCTTCGGCTTGTTCAGCACCGCCCGCGTCTGCTGGTAGAGGAAGGTCTTGTTGGCGCTGCCGCCGCCCTTCAGCACGAACATCAGGTGGAACTCGTCCGCGTGATGCTCGCCGGGCGCCGCCATGATGGAGAAGTCCACCGGCAGGTTGTTGCCGGTGTTCACCTCCTCGAACATGGAGAGCGGCGCCATCTGGGAATAGCGCAGGTTGGTCTCGGTATAGGTGCGATGGACGCCGAAGGAGATCGCCTCCTCCTCATCCCCCTGCACCCAGACGCGCTGGCCCTTCTTGCCGAAGACGATGGCGGTGCCGGTGTCCTGGCACATGGGCAGCACGCCGCCCGCCGCGATATTGGCGTTCTTCAGCAGGTCCAGCGCGACGAAGCGGTCATTCGCGCTGGCCTCCGGATCCTTCAGGATATTGGCAAGCTGCTGCAGATGCCCGGGGCGCAGCAGGTGGGAGACATCCTTGCAGGCGGCGAAGGCCAGTTCCTCCAGCACCTTCGGCGCGATCTTCAGCACCGTCTTCCCCTCGACCTGGATGGTCGAGACGCCCTCGATCGGCAGCTTGCGCCAGGGGGTCTTGTCCTCCCCCAGCGGGAACATCGGGCTGTAGAGGAAGTTGGCAGGCCGGGCCGGGGCGGCCTCAGCGGCATCGAGGGGTGGGGTCACGGGTGGTCTCCGCGCACGGGCGCCGCCCCAGGGGCGGCGCTGTCAGGTCACGCGGGGATTACCGCAGCCGGGCCCGCAAGCCAACGGCAGTGGAGGGGCGGGCTTCAGTCCCGCGCCGGCCGTCGCCGGAAGGCGTCCAGGCTGACCACCTGGGGCGTGGCCTCGGCCTTCTTCTCCTCCGCCGGCTCCGGCTCGGCCTCGGCAGCGGGCTGCTGCGCCATGCCGAGCGGCGGGCCCTGGAAGCGCAGGCCGAAACGGACATGCGGATCGGCGAAGGCGGTCAGCGCCGCGAAGGGTACGGTCAGCATCGCCGGCACGCCGCCGAAGGACAGGCCGACGCTGAATGTCCCGGCCCCCCGGTCCACCTTCAGGTCCCAGAAGCGGTGCTGCAGGACGATGGTCATCTCCTGCGGGTAGCGGGCCTTGAGGTGGCCGGGCATGACGACGCCCGGATGGTCCGTGCGGAAGGTCAGGTAGAAGTGGTGATCGCCCGGCAGACCATGCTGCGCGGTATGGGCCAGCGCTTCCTGCACCACGACGCGCAGGGCTTCCTCGGTCCAGTAGGAATAGGGGAGAAGGCTCTCGGTCGGTGCAGTGTTGTCGCTCATGGTTCCACCTTCTTCCCGGACCATAGACGAGGCAAAGTCCTCACGAAAGTGGGAGCGCAATTGCGAAATGGTGAGTGGGGGGCTTCTGTTGCCCGGCGCCCCCCGAGCCGCGCTTACCTATTTAGGCAGCGAGTGCGACAGCCTCGCGGCTGTTGTCGTTCGCACTTATCGATCGGCCCGATAACGGCGGAACCATGCCGGGCAAAAGCGGCCCCTTTACCACGCGCGTCGAGCCTGTTTCGCCCCCATGCCGCCCCCACGACGGAAGGGCTGGATTGGTGGAGGCGCCGGGCACTGCCCCCGGGTCCGCAACGCTTATTCCGGGCCGTGTTTATCGCCATAGTCGCCGAAGCGACGCCCGACATATAGACCACCGCCCACCGGAATTCGAGGGGGTGCAACGAAGCCCACCCCTGCGCTATGCCTGCCGCGTTCCGGCAGGGGGAATTCGGGTCATGGCGCTGACATCGGAGCAGCAGCAGGAGATCGAGGCTGCGCGAGCCGCCGAGGGCCGTACCCGCCGCCCCACCGTGCCGGCGCTGGAGGCGATGCTGTTCCAGGCCCTGCCGGTGCTGGACCACGGCTTCGTGCGCGTCATCGACTATATGGGCGACGATGCGGCGGTGGTGCAGGCGGCGCGCGTCTCCTACGGCCGCGGCACGCGGGCGGCGAATGAGGACCGGGGGCTGATCCGCTACCTGATGCGGCACCGGCACTCCACGCCCTTCGAGATGTGCGAGATCAAGTACCATGTGAAGCTGCCGATCTTCGT
>CALGVL010000106.1 GCA_937930165.1 uncultured Acetobacteraceae bacterium | reverse complement strand
TCTTGCCCAAGCTCCTGCGCGCCCGGCCGATCGGCACGACCTTGGCGTCGGTCCGCTGGGCGGCGGCCTTGTGCCCGGGAAAGACGGCATTGAAGACGTCGCGCGCCGGCGTCAACCCGGCGCCGACATTGGCGTAGATGTCTTCGGGCACATTGGCCTTGAAGATCTTGAGGACACCTTCGATCGCCTTTTCCGTGAAGTCGTAGCCTTCCTGGCGGAAGATCTTCTGCAGCATGGCGCGGCCGAGATCGGCGTATTCGGTGCGCTGCTGCTGGCGGATGAACCGCCGAATCCGGGCACGCGCCTTGCCCGTCACCGCGAAGCGCTCCCATTCCGGCGAGGGCCGGGAGGTCTTCGACGTGATGATGTCGACCTGATCGCCGTTAGTCAGCTGGTGGCGCAGCGTCACCAGCCGCCCGTTCACCTTGGCCCCGACGCAGGTATCCCCGATCTCGGAATGGACCGCGTAGGCGAAGTCGACCGGGGTCGCACCCTGCGGCAGGGCGATCAGCATGCCCTTCGGCGTAAAGCAGAAGACCTGGTCCTGGAACAGCTCCATCTTGGTGTGTTCCAGGAACTCCTCCGGCTTCTGGGCGTGCTCGAGGATCTCCAAGAGTTCCTGAAGCCAGCGGTATTTCGGCCGGTCGGCGACGCCCGCCGGCCCCTGCTTATAGCTCCAGTGCGCCGCGACGCCGAACTCCGCGCGGTCACGGGCGAGCCCCCGAGATCGGGTGAGGACCTCGACATCCTGGAGGATCCCGCCGCCGCCCAATAGGCAGGGCGTCCCGCCGGTCCGCCCCTTCCGCGCCGCGCGCCGGCGGTGCGGCATCGTGCCGGATCGGCGGAATCGACCTTGCATCTACATCGGTCCCGGTCCAAACCGCCTCCACCCCCCGCAAGTCTGGCCCGCCCCCGGGCTGCTGGATCCGGATGCCGCGATGCAGGTCTACCTGCCCATCGCCGAGATGTCGGTGGATGCCCTCCTGCTGGTCGGCATCGGCTTCGGTGTCGGCTGGCTCTCGGGCCTGTTCGGCGTCGGCGGCGGCTTCCTGCTGACGCCCCTGCTCATCCTCATCGGCATCCCCTCGCCGGTCGCGGTCGCCTCCGGCGCCAACCAGACGCTCGGCGCCTCCGTTTCCGGCCTCATCGCCCAGTGGCGCCGGGGGAATGTGGACGCGAAGATGGGCGCCGTGCTGCTGGTGGGCGGCTTTCTCGGCTCGGGCGCCGGGGTGCAGCTCTTCGGCCTGCTGCGGCGGATCGGCCAGGTGGACCTGGCGGTGTCGCTCTTCTACGTCGTTGTGCTCGGCACGGTCGGCGCGCTGATGGTGATGGAGAGCGTCCGCGCCATCCTCCGCCGCGGCAAGGGCGGGCACCGCAACCGGCTGCACGAGCATTTCTGGATGCACGGCCTGCCGCTGAAGATGCGGTTCCGCAAGTCCAGGCTCTACATCTCCGTCATCCCGCCGGCGCTGGTCGGCTTCGGCGTCGGCATGCTCTCCGCCATCATGGGCGTCGGCGGCGGCTTCATGCTGGTGCCGGCGATGATCTACCTGCTCGGCATGCCGACCTCGGTGGTGATCGGCACCTCGCTCTTCCAGGTGGTCTTCGTCGCCGCGAACGTCACGCTGCTGCAGGCCACCCAGCTCGGTACGGTGGATCTGCTGCTGACCCTGCTGCTGCTGCTGGGCGGCGTGGCCGGGGCGCAATTCGGCGCCGCCATGGGCACGAGGCTGCGGGGCGAGGAGACGCGGGCGCTGCTCGGCCTGCTGGTCCTCGCGGTGGCAGGCAGCCTGCTCTGGGGCCTGCTGCGCACCCCGGAGAACCTCTTCAGCAGCCGGCCGGCGCTATGATCGCGCGCCTGCTCCTCCTGCTGCTGGCGCTGCTGCCCGTCTCCGCCCCGGCGCAGGAGGCGCCGCTGGTCGCCTCCATTTCCGAGAGCGACGTGGAGATCACCACCGGCTTCACCGGCGCCTCCGTCATGATCTTCGGCGCGACCGAGGCGCCGATCGGTCCCGGCGGGGACGAGATCCTGGTGGTGGTCCGCGGGCCGACCCGGCCGCTGGTGGTGCGGCGCAAGGTGCGGGCGCTCGGCATCCTCTGGGTGAACGGCCCCTCCGCCCGCTTCCCCCGCGTGCCCGGCTACTACGCCATCGCCGGCACCCGCCCCGCCTGGCAGTTGCTGCCGGAGGAGGAGCGGCAGCGCAACGGCCTCGGCCTGGATGCGCTGCCGCTGGAGAGCACCGGCGCCCGCTCCCCGCGTTTCCGCGCCGCGCTGCTGGAGCTGGAGACCGCCTCCGGCCGCTGGCTGGAGAACGCGGCATCGGTCGAGATCGAGGGCAGCCGGCTGTTTCATGTCGAATTCCCGCTGCCTGCCACCGTCCCCACCGGGGATTACCGGGTGGAGGTCCTGCTGGTCCGCTCCCGCCAGATCGCGGCGCGACAGGAGCTGCAATTCCGGGTGGACCGGGTCGGGATCGCCGACCGCATCGCAACCGTCGCGCAGGCCGAGCCCTTGATCTACGGTATCGCCTGCGTGGTGCTGGCGGCGACGGCCGGCTGGCTCGGCAGCATCGTATTCCGGAGGGGCTGATGCCCGAGGATGGCGAAAGCGGCAGTTCTGGGACCGAGGAAGCGGCCGCCGCGCCGGCGAAGCGTGACCGCGTCTTCCTGGTGGTGGTGGATGACAGCCCGGAACGTGAGGTGGCGCTGAAATATGCCTGCCTGCGCGCCCGCAAGGGCGGCGGCCGGGTGGCACTGCTCCGGGTGATCGAGCCGGTCGGGCTGGTGGAATGGGCCGGGGTCGGCGCCATGATGCAGGAGGAGCGGCGGGAGGAGGCGGAAAGGCTGCTCTCCGGCCTGGCCGCCCAGGTCACCGAGATCACCGGCGGCCTGCCCATCCTGCTGATCCGCG
Source organism: uncultured Acetobacteraceae bacterium (assembly GCA_937930165.1). GTDB lineage: Bacteria > Pseudomonadota > Alphaproteobacteria > Acetobacterales > Acetobacteraceae > CALGVL01. The sequence continues at coordinate 1,758 of CALGVL010000106.1, read as the reverse complement.
AGGGCGAGCCGCGGGACGAGTTGCTGGCGCTGCTGGAGGAGGATCCGCGGATCTCCATCCTGGTGCTGGCCTCGGCGGCCATGCAGGGGGGCGGGCCGGGGCCGCTGATCTCGGCCCTGACCGGGCGCTATGCCTCCCGCCTGACGGTGCCGATGACGATCGTGCCGGGATCGCTGGACGACAAGGAGCTGGAGCGGGTGACCTGACGCTCTTCTTCCCCCACGGCTCCCGCTTGCAGAGCGGGGAAAAACGGACCACATCAGTCCGGAAATCCTCCCCTATCCCCCTGGGATCCTGTCCATGTTCATCGAGACCGAAGGCACCCCGAATCCCGCCACCCTGAAATTCCTCCCCGGCCGGGAGGTGATGGGACCGCGCGGCACCGCCGATTTCGCCTCCGCCGAGGCCGCCGCCCGCAGCCCGCTCGCCAGCCGCATCTTCGCCCTCGGTGGCGTTGCCCGCGTCTTCCTCGGCTCCGACTTCGTCACCGTCACGCAGACGGAAGAAGGCGACTGGCAGGAGTTGCGGCCGCAGGTCCTCGCCGCCCTGGTGGAGCACTTCATGTCCGGCCAGCCGGTGCTGGAGGGCGAGGAGGCGGAGCACGCGGGCGATTACGACCCGGCCGACGAGGAGATCGTCGAGCAGATCAAGGAATTGCTCGATACCCGCATCCGCCCGGCCGTCGCCGGGGATGGCGGCGACATCGTCTTCCGCGGCTTCCGTGACGGCATCGTGCAATTGCACCTGCAGGGCGCCTGCTCCGGCTGCCCCTCCTCCCGTGCAACGCTGCGGCATGGCGTGGAGAACATGCTGCGGCACTACATCCCGGAAGTGGTGGCGGTGGAGCAGGTGGACGCCTGACCGGGAATCCGGGCCGCCGTCATCATCCCCGGTGATGGCGGCGATCCCGCCCCCGGCATTGGCTTGCGCAGCCGCTGCGCGATATCGGTTCTCCCATGATTGAGGAGACCAATCTGATGCTCAGCGACCCCGCCACCCTGGACGATCGCGCGCTCGACCAGCTCTTCCGCAGCGCCCGCACCCAGAACAAGTGGCAGGACCGGCCGGTACCGGACACCAAGCTGCAGGAACTCTACGATCTGCTGAAATGGGGCCCCACCAGCGCCAACGGCTCCCCCGGCCGCTTCGTCTTCGTCCGCACCGCGGAAGGCAAGGCGAAGCTGAAGCCGGCGCTCTCCGCCGGCAACCTGGAAAAGACCATGCTGGCGCCGGTCACGGTCATCGTCGCGCATGACCTGAAATTCTACGACGAGCTGCCGCGCCTTTTCCCGCATGCCGATGCGCGGTCCTGGTTCGCGGGCAACGAGAAGCTGGCCGAGACCACGGCCTTCCGCAACGGCACCCTGCAGGGCGCCTATCTGATCATGGCGGCGCGGGCGGTCGGGCTGGATGCCGGGCCGATGAGCGGCTTCGACAACGCCAAGGTGGACGAGGCCTTCTTCGCCGGGACAAGCTGGCGGTCCAATTTCCTGGTCAATCTCGGCTATGGCGATCCGTCCGGTCTGTTCGAGCGCAATCCGCGCCTCGGCTTCGACGAGGCCTGCCGGCTGGAATAGCCGGCGCCGGCCGCAACCGGACATGAATAAGGCCGCGCCCCGCAGGCGCGGCCTTCCTCTTCGGCGTCCGGCGATCCTACGCCGCCGCCTGTCCGGCATGCGGATCCAGGCGGTAGCCGCCGCCCTCGGTCAGCAGCAGGCGGGCATTGGAGGGATCCGGCTCGATCTTCTGCCGCAGGCG
>CALGVL010000105.1 GCA_937930165.1 uncultured Acetobacteraceae bacterium | reverse complement strand
CCTGGTCCCCGAGGGCACCCAGGGCGTGAAGGTCAACGAGCCGATCGGCATCCTGGTGGAGGAAGGCGAGGAAGTCCCTGCCGGCGATGCGGCCGCGAAGCAGCCGGCTCCGACGCAGCCGCCCTCCCGGCCCGCGCCTGCCGAGGCGCCGCAGCAGCAGGCACCCAGTCCGCCGCCCCAGGCGCAGCCGCAACCGCAGGCGCAGCAGCCCAGGCCGAACGGCCATGCCGGTGCGGAGCGCGTCTTCGCCTCCCCCCTGGCCCGGCGCATGGCGCAGCAGGCGGGGCTCGATCTGAACCGGATTCAGGGCAGCGGACCGAACGGCCGGATCGTGAAGGCGGATATCGAGGCAGCTCTGGCCAAGGGGCCGGCGGCGCAGCCGGCCGCCGCGCCGGCGGCACAGCCCGCCGCTCCTGCGCCGGCCCCGGCGGCGAAGGCTCCGGCACCGGCCGTCACGGCGCCGCACACCCCGGTGCCGAACAGCACCATCCGCAAGGTCATCGCCCGGCGCCTGTCGGAATCGAAGCAGACCATCCCGCATTTCTATGTGACGATGGATTTCGAGATCGACGCGCTGCTGAAGCTTCGCGCCGACCTCAATGCCAAGGCGCCGAAGGAGGGGCCAGGGACCTTCCGGCTCTCGGTCAATGACCTGGTCATCAAGGCCGTGGCGGTGACGCTCAGGCGCTTCCCGAACGTCAACGCCATGTGGACCGATGAGGCGATCCTGCAGTTCCAGGATGTGGACATCTCGGTTGCCGTCGCTACGCCGACCGGGCTGATCACGCCCATCATCCGCAAGGCCGACCAGAAGGGCCTGGCCGCCATCAGCAACGAGATGAAGGACCTGGCGGCGCGGGCGAAGGAGAACAAGCTGAAGCCCGAGGAATTCCAGGGCGGCGGCTTCAGCATCTCCAATATGGGGATGTATGGGGTGCGGGAATTCTCGGCCATCATCAACCCGCCCCAGGCCGGTATCCTGGCGGTGGCGGCGGGCGAGCAGCGGCCGGTGGTGAAGAACGGCGCGCTGGCGATCGCCACGGTGATGACCTGCACCCTCTCCGTGGATCACCGGGTCATTGACGGCGCGCTGGCCGCCGAGTTCATGCAGGCGCTGAAGGGCGTGGTGGAGGACCCGCTCAGCCTGATGCTGTGATCCGCATCCGCGATGCCATCCCGGGGGACGAGGCCAGTATCCTGGCCTTGCTCCGCGGTCTGGCGGAATATGAGCGCCTGACCGACCGCTTCCGGGCGACGGAGGCGAGCCTTGGCGCGGCCCTGTTCGGCCCGCGCCCGGTGGTGCAGGCGATCCTGGCGGAGGAGGCGGGGCAGCCGCTGGGCCTGGCCCTGTGGTATCGGACCTTCACCAGCTTCGCCTGCCGCACCGGATACTATCTGGAGGACATCTTCGTCCCTCCCGAGGCGCGCGGCCGGGGTATCGGGCGGATGCTGTTCAAGGAACTGGCCCGTCGCTTGCGGGCGGAGGGCGGGGACACGATCACCTGGGCGGTGCTGCGCTGGAACGAGCCGGCACTGTCCTTCTACCGCGGACTCGGTGCGGAGCCCGAGGATGCGGAATGGGCACGGATGCGGCTGCGGGGCGACGCCTTGCGCGCCCTGGCTGAGTGAAAGGGATGCAGATGGCCGAGCAGAGCTTCGACCTGATCGTGCTGGGTGGCGGCCCGGGGGGCTATGTGGCGGCCATCCGCGCCGCACAACTCGGCATGAAGACCGCGCTGGTGGAGCGCGAGCATCTGGGCGGCATCTGCCTCAATTGGGGCTGCATCCCGACCAAGGCGCTGCTGCGCAGCAGCGAGATCAACCACCTGCTGCATACGCTGGATTCCTATGGCTTCGCTGCGGACAACATCCGCTTCGACCTGTCGAAGGTGGTGAAGCGCAGCCGTGCCGTCGCCAACCAGCTTTCCAACGGCGTGAAGCATCTGCTGCGGAAAAACAAGGTCACGGTCTTCGACGGGCAGGGCAGGCTGGCCGGGAAGGGAAAGCTCGCCGTCAGCAAGAATGGCAGCGGGGTGGCCGATCTCTCCGCCCCGCACATCATCCTGGCGACCGGGGCACGGGCCCGCGTGCTGCCGGGGCTGGAGCCGGATGGCAAGCTGGTCTGGACCTACAAGGAGGCGATGGTGCCGCCTTCCATGCCGAAGCGGCTGATCGTCATCGGCTCCGGCGCCATCGGCTCGGAATTCGCCAGCTTCTACCTGAACATGGGCGCCGAGGTGACGCTGATCGAGGTGCTGGACCGCATCCTGCCGGTGGAGGATGCGGAGATCAGCGCCTTCGTCGCCAAGGCCTTCGCCAAGCAGGGCATGAAGATCCTGACCGGCGCCAAGGTCCAGGGCCTGCGCAAGGGCGCCGACGACGTCACCGCCATCGTCGAGGTCAACGGCAAGGTGCAGGAGATCCAGGCGGACCGCGTCATCTCCGCCGTCGGCATTGTCGGCAATGTCGAGGATATCGGCCTGGAAGGGACCGGGGTGAAGGTGGAGCGCACCCATGTCGTCATCGACGAGTGGTGCCGCACCGGGGAGCCCGGGGTCTATGCCATCGGTGACCTGGTCGGCCCGCCCTGGCTGGCTCACAAGGCATCCCATGAGGGGGTGATCTGCGTCGAGAAGATCGCTGGCCTGAACGACGTGCATCCCCTGGACACCAGCAACATCCCCGGCTGCACCTACTGCCGGCCCCAGGTGGCAAGCGTGGGGCTGACGGAGGAGGCCGCGAAGCAGGCCGGGCATCAGGTGAAGGTCGGCCGCTTCCCCTTCATCGGCAATGGCAAGGCCATCGCCTTGGGCGAGCCAGAGGGCATGGTCAAGACCGTCTTCGATGCAAAGACGGGCGAGCTCCTCGGCGCCCATATGGTCGGGGCCGAGGTCACGGAGATGATCCAGGGCTACACCATCGCCAAGACCATGGAGACGACGGAGGCGGAGCTGATCCACACCGTCTTCCCCCACCCGACCATCTCCGAGGCGATGCACGAGGCGGTGCTTGATGCCTACGGCCGGGTGATCCACATCTAGGGCCTCGGCACAGGATCACAGACCCATGACCACCCGCATCGTGGTGGACCACCGGACCTCCGGCGGGGCAGGGGGGGCCACCCTTCGCCACCCGGAGAAGGCCCACCGCCCGGACAACCCCATCCAGCGCAAGCCTGCCTGGATCCGGGTGAAGGCGCCGACCCACCCAGTCTACCACGAAACCCGGGCGTTGATGCGCGACAACCGCCTGGTGACGGTCTGCGAGGAAGCCGCCTGCCCGAATATCGGCGAATGCTGGTCGCAGCGCCACGCCACCATGATGATCATGGGCGAGATCTGCACCCGCGCCTGCAGCTTCTGTAACGTCGCGACCGGCCTTCCGAAGCCGCTGGACGCGGATGAGCCACAGCGGGTGGCGGATGCGGTGGCGAAGCTCGGCCTGAAGCATGTGGTGGTCACCAGCGTGGACCGGGACGACCTGCCGGATGGCGGGGCTGAGCATTTCGCCCGCACCATCCGTGCCATCCGCGCCGCGGCCCCCGGCACGACCGTCGAGGTCCTGACCCCCGACTTCCTGCGCAAGGACGGCGCGCTGGAGGTGGTGGTGGAGGCCCGGCCGGACGTCTTCAACCACAATCTCGAAACCGTGCCGAAACTGTACCCGACCATCCGGCCGGGGGCGCGCTACTATCACTCCCTGCGGCTGCTGGATCGGGTGAAGCAGCTCGATCCCTCCATCTTCACCAAGTCCGGCCTGATGGTGGGCCTCGGCGAGGAGCGGATCGAGGTGCTGCAGGTCATGGACGACCTGCGCAGCGCCGAGGTGGATTTTCTGACCATCGGCCAGTACCTGCAGCCCACGGTGAAGCACGCTGCGGTGGCGCGCTTCGTCACGCCCGAGGAATTCGACGATTACGCCCGCCTGGCCCGCGGCAAGGGCTTCCTGCTGGTCTCGGCCACGCCGCTGACCCGCAGCTCCTACCATGCGGACCGGGATTTCGCCGCCCTGCGGGCCGCGCGGGAAGCGCAACTGGCCGCGGCCGGGTCGCGTTCGGCCTGAGTGTTATGCCAACCCATGCCGAGAAGCGGATTCTCCGCTACACGCCGGAGCAACTCTTCGATCTGGTTGCGGATGTCCGGCGCTACCCGGAATTCCTGCCCTGGTGCGTCGGCGCCCAGGTCATCTCGCATTCCGAGAAGGAACTGGTCGCCGACCTCACCATCGGCTTCAAGATGTTCCGGGAGCGGTTCCGCAGCCATGTCACCCTTGAGCGGCCGAACCACATCTATGTCCGCTACCTGAACGGCCCCTTCCGCTACCTGAACAATCACTGGCGCTTCACCCCCGTCCCGGGCGGGACGGAGGTGGACTTCTTCGTGGATTTCGAGTTCCGCTCCCGCCTGCTGCAGGCGGTGATCGGCACCGTGTTCAATGAGGCGGTGCGCCTGATGGTCCGGGCCTTCGAGCGGCGGGCCATGCATCTCTACGGCCGCGGAAGGGCACCGGCGGGGGCGGCCCAGGCGACGCCGGGCTGATCCCCCGCTCCCGGTCCGGGTCAGAAATGTACGGCTTCCGGCGCCAGGAAGCCGATTCCCGTCAGCGCCAGGCCCACCACGCCCAGCGCGATGCCGCCGGCGGCGAGAGCAGGGACGGCGGTGATGATGGAGGCGGAGGCAAGCACGATCGCCACCTGGAAGGCGGCGGAGGCATATTCGTAGTGGTGGTAGGCCGCCATGGACCGCTCGCGCTTCGCCTCCGCGGCGCGGGCACGGGCCATCAGCTCCCGCCGGCCCTCGCCGGTTTCCGGCTCGCTCTCCCAGCGCAGCGTCGTCTCCCGCCAGCGCTGCTGCTGGGCAGTGATGGCGGCATGGACCACCTCATCCGCGGCCGGTTTGTTCAGCTCGGCCGCCTCCGCGGCGGTGCGCAGCGTGGTCTGGCGGATGGTGCGGGCCTGGAAGAAGGCCCAGAGATTCGCCGCCTCCACATTGCGGGAGATCGCCTCGGTCTGGGCGCTCTTGGCGCCGGTCTCGGCAAGGGCGAGGAAGAGGGCGAGGATGGCGATCAGCAGCGCGATGCGCTTGTCGCCGCCATGATCGAGATGGGCGTGTCCGGCCATTGATTGGCACGAGTCCCGTTCAGGTTGAAGCGGGGCAGCAGATGCCATGGTCGGCGCGGATTCGGAACCTTCCTCATGACGGGGCTTGCGTGTTGCGGTTCCGCTGCCACCATGCGGCCAGACCAGTCCAGGGACGCCGCCATGGTTCACGCCCCCGCCCGCCCGCCGGAGAACGCGCCGCCGGTCCGCATCAACCTCTATTCCGACACCCAGACGCGCCCGACCCCCGCCATGAAGGAGGCGATGATGCGCGCCGAGGTCGGCGACGAGCAGCATGGCGACGATCCCACCGTGCATGCGCTCTGCGACCGGATGGCGGCGCTGCTGGGGAAGGAGGCGGCGATGTTCCTCCCCTCCGGCACCATGTGCAATGTCGTCGCCATCCTGACCCATTGCGGCAAGGGCGACGAGGTGGTGGCGCATGAGACCAGCCACATCCTGCACAGCGAGGGCGGCGCCCATGCCGCCTTCACCGGCGTGCAGATCATGCCGCTGAAGGGCGCGCGGGGCATGTTCACCGCGGATGAGCTCCGCGCCGCCATCCGCCCGCGCACCCGCTACGCTCCGCCGCAGCGCCTGCTGGAGGTGGAGCAGACGGCGAATATCGGCGGCGGCGCTGTCTGGCCGCTGGCGCAATTGAACGAGGTCGCGGCCATCGCGCATGGCGAGGGCTGGGCCACGCATATGGACGGCGCCCGGCTGATGAATGCCTGCGTCGCCGCCGGCATCGCCCCGGCGGAGATGGTGGCCAGCTATGATTCCGTCTGGCTGGACTTCACCAAGGGTCTGGGCGCGCCGCTCGGCGCCGTGCTGGCCGGAAGCAGCGAATTCATCGGCCATGCTTGGCGCTGGAAGCAACGGCTCGGCGGCTCCATGCGCCAGGCCGGCATCTGTGCCGCTGCCTGTCTCTATGCGCTGGATCACCACGTGGACCGGCTGGCGGAGGACCATGCCAATGCGAAGGCCCTGGCCCGCGGCCTGCGGCAGATTCCAGGCATCGAGGTGGAGGAGCCGGAGACCAATCTGGTCTTCTTCGATGTCCGCGGTGCCGGGACGGATGTGGCGACCCTGCAGCAGAAGCTGCGGATGCGCGGCATTGCCGTCAGCGGCCTTGGCGGCCGGGTGCGTGCCTGCACCCATCTCGATCTCACTGCGCCGATGATCGAGGAGGCGGTGGCGGCCATCCGCGAGGTGCTGGCCACTGCCTGACCGCACCGCTGCGCGCCGCCTGCGTGGCGCCCGCGCCGATGCCGCCGGTCGCGGCGCGGAGGATGTCGCGGCGGCGGCGCTGGCTGCGGAGGG
>CALGVL010000104.1 GCA_937930165.1 uncultured Acetobacteraceae bacterium | reverse complement strand
CTGCCGGTGCTGCCGGGCGGGGAGCGTCAGCGCGAGATGGCCTTCCGCTTCGGCGTCAACCTCGTGATGTACGCGCTGACCGGCAACTACAAGGCCGACCAGGTGCACATCCCGGCGATCCTGGAGCGGCTGGGCCAATGAGGGAATCGCTCTCCATCAGCCTGGACCCGGCCTTTGCCTGGCCGGTCCTCGGCATCCTCGCCGTCACCGCGGTCCTCGTCTGCTCGCTCGGCATCTGGCGCCGCGCCCGTGGCGCGTGGTGGCGCGTGGCCGCGGCCCTGCTGGTGCTGCTCGCGCTCTCCAACCCGACGCTGATCGAGGAGCAGCGCGCGCCGCTGGACGACATTGTCCTGCTGGTGGTGGACGACTCGACCAGCCAGGAGGTCGCCGGACGGGTGGCGCTCACCGCCGAGGCCGCCGCCGCGATCGAGGCCGAGCTGCGCGCGACACCCGGGCTCGACGTGCGCATCGCGCGGGTCGACAGCCTCGGCGCCGCCAGCGGCGACGAGGGCACCCGGCTGATGACCGCGGTCGAGCGCGCGCTCGCCGACGCGCCCCGCTCGCGGGTCGCCGGCGTCATTGCGCTCACCGACGGCCAGATCCACGACGTGCCGGCGGCAGAGGCGCTGGCCGCCGCCCCCGGCCCGTTCCACGCGCTCATCACCGGCTCCCCGGGCGAGCGCGACCGGCGGATCGAGATCGTGGAATCCGCCGGCTTCGGCATGGTGGACCGCGACCAGACCATCACCGTGCGCATCGACGACCCCGGCGCCGAGGGCGCCATCGCCAACCTGACCGTCCGCCACGACGGCGGCGAGGCGCGCACGATCCCGGCCCCGGTCGGCCAGCCCTTCGACATCACCGTCACCATCGACCACGCCGGCTCCAACGTGTTCGAGATCGAGGTGGAGCCCGGCGAGCGCGAGCTGACCCTGATCAACAACCGGGTCGTCGCCGAGATCAACGGCGTGCGCGACCGGCTGCGCGTGCTGCTGGTGAGCGGTGAACCGCATGCCGGGGAGCGCACCTGGCGCCGGCTGCTGAAGGCGGATCCCGCCGTGGATCTGGTCCACTTCACCATCCTGCGCCAGCCGGAGAAGGATGACCTGACGCCGCTGAACGAGCTGGCGCTGATCGCCTTCCCGGTGCGCGAGCTGTTCCAGGTCAAGCTGCGCGAATTCGACCTGATCGTCTTCGACCGCTTCGCCAATCGCGGCATCCTGCCACCGGCCTATCTGCGCAACATCGCCGATTATGTGCGCAGCGGCGGCGCGCTGCTGATGTCCGTAGGGCCGGAATTCGCCGGCCCCTCCAGCCTGGCGCATACGCCGCTCGCCGCCGTGCTGCCGGCCCGGCCGGAGGCAGGGGCGGGCGCATCCGGCGTGGTGGAGGGCGCCTTCCGCCCGCATGTCACCGCCCTCGGCGCCCGCCATCCGGTGACGGAGAGGCTGACCGGCGCCAATCCGGACGAGAATTCCGAAGCCAGATGGGGCCGCTGGTATCGCAGCATGCGCGCCGACCTGCGCGAGGGCACCACAGTCATGCAGGCCGCGGGCGGCGCCCCGCTGCTTGTGCTCGGCCGGGTCGGGGAGGGTCGCGTGGCGCTGCTGCTCTCGGACCATATCTGGCTGTGGTCGCGCGGCCATGACGGCGGCGGCCCGCAAGCGGAACTGCTGCGCCGCACCGCCCATTGGCTGATGCGGGAGCCGGAGCTGGAGGAGGAGGATCTCTCGGCGCATGTCGAGTCCGGCCGCCTGACTGTGCAGCGCCAGAGCCTGGAGGCCGGCCCGCCGCCCGAGGTGACGGTGACGGCCCCCGATGGCAGGACCAGCCGCCACAGGCTGGAGCCGGCCGGCGGCGGCCGCTCGACCCTGGAACTGCCGGCGGAGCAGCCGGGGGTGTGGCAGGTCTCGGACGGCCAGCGCACCGCCTTCGCCGCCGCCGCGGCGGTCAACCCGCTGGAAGTCGCAGACCTGCGCGCCGATGCCGCGACGCTGCAGCCGATCCTGGAGGCGACCGGCGGAGCTCAGCGCTGGCTGGGCGATGGACCGGATCCCAGCCTGCCGGACCTGCGCCGCATCTGGCCGGGGCGGGACACCTATGGCAGCGGCTGGATCGGCCTGCGCCGCAACGGCGACCATACCGTGACCGGCATCGCCGCCCTGCCCCTGCTGCCGCCCTGGCTGGCGCTGCCGCTGGTGCTAGGCATCGCCGTTCTGGCCTGGAGACGGGAGGGTCGCTGATGCGCCGGGTGCTGTTGGTCCTGCCGCTGTTGCTTGCCGCCTGCGCCACAGGGCCGAGCCTGCAGGAGCGGCTGGCTCCCTTCGTCGGACGGAGCGAGGGCGACCTGGTCGCCGCCCTCGGCGTGCCGACCCGGACCTATCAGGCGGATGGCCGGAAATTCCTCCAATACGAGCAGCGATGGACCCAGGTCGTCCCAGGCAGCTTCTACGGCACCGGGCCCTATTGGCGCGTCTCGCCGGTCTGGGCGCCACCCGTCTATGTCCCGCGTGCCTGCGACGTCACCTTCGCCCTGCGCCAGGAACGGGTGGAGAGCTTCACCTGGCGCGGCGATGGCTGCCACTGAGCCGCAGGCAGGATACGGGCAAAGCTCGCTGGCGATTGCGAGGCCGAGAGGCTAGACCGCTGCCGGGCCAGGTGGCGACCGCCTCTCCGCCGGCCCCGATCTGCTTCGGGAAAGACGCCATGCGCCGCACCGTGCTCCTGCTGCCGTCACTCGCCCTGCTGGCCTGGACCGCGCTGCCCGTGCCGAAGGCCGCGGCGCAGCTCCGCGGCAACGCCCCATCAGCACCCGGGGCGGCACGCCCGAACCAGCCGCCCCCTGCCCTGCCCGGGCTCCAGGGCCGCCGCGCGCTGGAGCCGATTCCCGCCGACCCAAACCAGAACCTCGCCCCCAATGCGGCCCTGTTCGATGCCATCAACCGCGGCGACCTGGCGGCAGCGCGGGAGGCGGTGGGGCGCGGCGCGGATCTCGGCGCGCGGAACGTGCTCGGCCTGACGCCGCTGGACGCTGCCGTGGATCAGGGGCGGACAGAGATCGTCTTCTACCTGCTCTCGGTCCGCGGCGCCGCGCGCGGCGCGCCGGTGGAGGAGGGACAGGCAAGCCCCGCCCCGCCGCCGCAGCGCAGCGCCCGCCGCGCGGAACCGCCGGCGCAGCGCCGGGCCGCGGCGCCCGCCACGCCGGCGGCGTCCCAGCCGGAGCGGAATCCACGGCTCTGGGCCGGGGATGGCGGCGCACCGATCCCGGAGATCGGCTTCCTCGGCTTCGATGCCGGCCGCCCGCCCGGCGCTACCCCGCCCGCCGAGACCCCGGCGCGGCCTGCCCGGACGGCGCGGTCCGGCCGCGGCTGATGCCGCGCGGGCTGCGCGGCAAGGCGGCGCTGGTCAGCGGCGCCAGCCGCGGCATCGGCCTGGCCATCGCCCGGCGCCTGGCGGCGGAAGGGATGCGGGTGCTGCTGGTCGCGCGCTCCGCCGCGGCGCTGGAGGAGGCGGCTGCCGCCCTGCCCGGCGCCGCGGGCTTCGCCGCGGATCTGCGGCGGCGGGAGGCAGCGGCGCAGGCGGTCGGGGCGGCGGTCGGGCGCTTCGGCCGGCTGGACCTGCTGGTGAATTGCGCCGGCGCCACGCAGCGCGGCGATTTCCTGACGCTGGACGACGCCGCCTGGGAGGATGGCTTCGCGCTGAAATTCTTCGGTGCGGTGCGCCTCTCGCGCGCCGCTTGGCCGCATCTCCGCACGGCGCGGGGCGGCATCGTGAACATCGCCGGGGTGGGTGGGCGGCAGCCGGGGGCGGATTTCGCCATCGGCGGCCCGGTCAATGCCGCACTGATGAACCTGACCAAGGCGCTGGCCGATCGCGGCATCGCGGAGGGCGTGCGGGTGAACTGCATCAATCCGGGCAGCATCCGCACCGGCCGGCTGACTGGCCGCATCCGCAGCCTGGCCGCGGAACGCGGGCTCGACGAGGCCGCGGCAGCGGAGGCCCTGGCGGCGCAGGCCGGCATCGCCCGCTTCGGCGAGCCGGAGGAGATCGCCGAGGCGGTCGCCTTCCTGGCAAGCGATGCGGCCAGCTACATCCAGGGCGCGATCCTGGATGTGGACGGGGGCTGGATCCGGGCGGTCTGACCCCTCCGGATCGCAGCGGCAAGCATCACCACCTCCTGCCGCTCAGCGGCATCGTTCCGGTCATCGGCCGCGGATAGCCTGCCCGCGGAACCCCTGCCCCGATCCACGGTTCAGAACGCTTTGGCAGCATGGGGAGGACAGCGGGATGGCTGCGCAGGCGAAGGCCAGGGCAAAGGCCAGCGGACCGGAGGTATTGCGCCATTCCCGTGTCAGGGAAGGCCTGCCCTATCCGCTCGGCGCCACCTGGGACGGGTTGGGGGTGAACTTCGCCCTGTTCTCGGCCCATGCCACCAAGGTGGAGCTCTGCCTCTTCGACGAGGCCGGGGAGCGGGAGATCGAGCGGATCGAACTGCCCGAATTCACCGACGAGGTCTGGCACGGCTACCTGCCGGATGCCCGCCCCGGCACGGTCTATGGCTACCGCGTCCACGGTCCCTACGAGCCCGAGCACGGCCACCGCTTCAACCCCAACAAGCTGCTGCTCGACCCCTATGCGCGCACCATCCTGGGGGACCTGACCTGGGGGCCGGAAGTCTATGGCTACCAGTTGGAAAACGGCGACGACCGGAGCTTCGACGAACGCGACAGCGCACCGATGATGCCGAAATGCCGCGTCATCGACCCGGCCTTCACCTGGGGGCGGGAGCGCAGCCCGGCCGTCCCCTGGGAGCGCACCATCCTCTACGAGGCGCATGTGAAGGGCTTCACCCGGCTGCACCCGGCCGTGCCGGAGGAGATGCGCGGCACCTATGCCGGCCTGGCCGCGCCGGAGGTGGTGGCCTATCTGCGCGCCCTCGGCATCACCTCGGTCGAATTGCTGCCGATCCACACCTTCATCCATGACGCGCTGCTGCTGGAGAAGGGGCTGAGCAATTACTGGGGCTACAACACCATCGGCTTCTTCTCGCCGGCCCGGCGCTACGCCCGTACGCCGGCCACCGCCGTGTCCGAATTCAAGGAGATGGTCGCGCGCCTGCATGATGCGGGCATCGAGGTGATCCTCGACGTGGTCTACAACCACACGGCAGAGGGCAACGAGCTTGGCCCGACGCTCTCCCTCAAGGGCATCGACAATGCCAGCTACTACCGGCTGCTGCCGGACCAGCAGCGCTACTACATCAACGACACCGGCACCGGGAACACGCTGAACCTCTCCCACCCGCGCGTGCTGCAGATGGTGACGGATAGCCTACGCTACTGGGTGCAGGAGATGCGGGTGGACGGGTTCCGCTTCGACCTGGCCACCATCCTCGGCCGGGAGCCCTACGGCTTCGACGAGGGCGGCGGCTTCCTTGATTCCTGCCGGCAGGATCCGGTGCTGTCCTCGGTGAAGCTGATCGCGGAGCCCTGGGACTGCGGACCGGGCGGCTATCAGGTCGGCGGCTTCGCCCCCGGCTGGGCGGAGTGGAATGACCGCTTCCGCGACACGGTGCGCGCCTTCTGGAAGGGCGACGAGGGCCAGGCGGCGGAGCTGGCCGCACGCCTCACGGCATCGGGGGACAAGTTCAACCGGCGCGGCCGCAAGCCATGGGCCAGCGTGAATTTCATCACCGCGCATGACGGCTTCACGCTGGACGATCTCGTCTCCTACAACGAGAAGCACAACGAGGCGAATGGCGAGGATAACCGCGACGGCCATTCGCACAACCTCTCCTGGAACCACGGCGTCGAGGGGCCGACCGACGATCCGGAGATCAATGCGCTGCGCGAGCGGCAGAAGCGCAACATGCTGGCGACGCTGCTGCTGTCCCAGGGCACGCCGATGATCCTGGCAGGCGACGAATTCGGCCGCACCCAGCAGGGCAACAACAACGCCTATTGCCAGGACAACGAGCTGAACTGGGTGGACTGGGCCGGCATCGGCGAGGCCGGGCAGGCGCTTGCCGCCTTCACCCGCAAGCTGATCGCGCTGCGCCGGAATTTCCCCGTGCTGCGGCGCGGACGCTTCTTCACCGGCGCCTATAACGAGGCGCTGGGCATCAAGGACGCCTCCTGGCTGACGCCGGCCGGCACCGAGATGTCGCCGGAGCAATGGGAGGATCCCAATACCCGCTGCTTCGGCCTGCTGCTGGATGGCCGCGCCCAGGCCACCGGCATCCGCCGCCCGGCCTCCGACGCGACGCTGCTGCTGGTGCTGAACGCGCACCATGACGTGGTGGAATTCTCGCTGCCGGAGCCGCCGGCAGGGCAACGCTGGCTGCTGCTGGTGGACACCAACCGGCCCGAGATCGAGGAGCCGGAGCCCTTCGAATTCGGGCATCCCTACATGGTCACGGCGCGATCGCTGCTCCTCTTCGTGCTGAATCCGGACCATGGCGGCGCCGCGATCATCGCGGCAGCACGGGCGGCCCTGCTGGCCGGCACGGCACCGCCGCCCCTTCCGGAGGAAGGCGGCTAGCCTGCGATCATCAGGACGGTCCTGGTTCAGGCGGCGTCAGGCCGCCTGCAGCAATCCGTTCAGGCGGGCAGCCACGGCCTCGCGCTGCTCCGCCGCCATGTGGAGGCCGAGCTTGCTGCGGCGCCAGAGCACATCCTCCGCCGTGCGCGCCCATTCCTCGCGCACCAGCCAGTCGAGTTCGCGCTCCGTCAGCCCTGCCCCGAGATCGGCGCCAAGATCGGCGGGAGAGGTCGCGCCGCCCAGCATCATCTCCAGTTCCGAACCATAGCTGCGCACCAGCCGGTGCAGCATGGTGGGCGGCAGCCAGGGATGGCGACGCGCCATCTCGGCCTCGAATGCCGCGAGGGTGAGCCCGCCCAGCTCGCCGCCCGGCAGGGGCGCGCCGCCGGTCCAGGCGGTGCCGGCGCGGCCGAGCGCGGCGCCGAGTTTCGCCACCGCCTCCTCCGCCAGCCGGCGATAGGTGGTGATCTTGCCACCGAAGACCGCGAGCAGCGGCGCACCACCGGCAGTGTCCAGCTTCAGCACATAATCGCGGGTGACGGCGGAGGGATTGTCGGCGCCGTCGTCATGCAGCGGGCGAACGCCGGAATAGGACCAGACGATGTCCTCCGCCCGTGGCGCGTGGCGGAACTGCCGGCCGACCGCGGCGCAGAGATAGGCGGCCTCCTCCGGCGTGCAATGCGCCTTGGCGGGATCGCCCTCATGCGGGATGTCGGTGGTGCCGATCAGGCTGAACCGGCCTTCATAGGGGATCACGAAGACGACGCGGCCGTCGTCATTCTGCAGGATATAGGCGTGATCGCCCTCATACAGCCGCGGCACGACGATGTGGCTGCCGCGGACCAGCCGCACCCGGTCCGGTGCCCGCACATGCATGGCCTGCTGCGCCTGCATCACCCAGGGACCGGCGGCATTGACCAGGGCGCGGGCCTGTACGGTGCGCTCCCGCCCCGCCGCATCCCGCAGCCGGCAGGTCCAGCCATCGGTGCCACGCTGCGCATCCAGGAAGGCCGTGCGGACCGCGATCTCGGCACCGCGCCGTGCCGCGTCCTTCGCGTTCAGCACGACCAGCCGGGCATCCTCCACCCAACAGTCGGAATAGGCGAAAGCGGTCGTGATGTCCGGACGCAGTGGCGTGCCGCGCGGGTCGCGGGCGGTGGCGAGCCGCTCGGCGCCGGGCAGGCTGACACGGCGGGCCAAGTGGTCGTAGAGGAACAGCCCGGCGCGGATCATCCAGCGCGGCCGCATCTCCGGCCGGTGCGGCAGCACGAAGCGCATGGGCCAGATGATGTGCGGGGCCAGGCGCAGCAGGACCTCGCGTTCCGCCAGCGCCTCCCGCACCAGGCGGAATTCGTAGTGCTCCAGGTAACGCAGGCCGCCATGGATCAGCTTGGAACTGGCCGAGGAGGTGGCACCGGCCAGGTCGCCGCGCTCCGCCAACAGCACGGAGAAGCCGCGCCCGGCGGCGTCGCGGGCGATGCCGCAGCCATTGATGCCGCCGCCGATGACGAGAAGGTCGAAGCGGTCGCGCATCAGATCAGCCTCGCGCGGATGCGGGTGACGACGATCTCCGCCACCACGACGACAGCGAGGATGGCCAGCAGCACCGTCGCCACGCGGTCCCACTGGAAGTAGTCAATCGCGTCGTTCAGCACCACGCCGATGCCGCCGGCGCCGACCAGGCCGAGAACGGCGGATTCCCGGACATTGATGTCCCAGCGGAACAGGGCGATGCCCCAGAAGGCCGGCTGCACCTGCGGCCAGATGCCCTTGAGCATTACCGCCCCCCAGGTCGCGCCGGCGGCGCGCAGCGCTTCGGGCGGGCCGGGGGAGGTCTCCTCCAGCGCCTCGGCCAGCAGCT
>CALGVL010000103.1 GCA_937930165.1 uncultured Acetobacteraceae bacterium | reverse complement strand
GGACGCTGACGCTGCGGCCGGGTCTGAAATTCCATGATGGCGAGCCGGTGCGGGCGCGGGACTGCGTGGCCTCCATCAGGCGCTGGGCACAGCGCGACCCGCTGGGGCAGGAGCTGATGGCGCGGCTGGCGGAGATCTCGGCGCCCGACGACCGCACCATCCTGATCCGCCTGAACAAGCCCTTCCCGATGCTGCCCGACGCGCTGGGCAAGCCGGCAACGCCGGTCTGCTTCATCATGCCGGAACGCCTGGCCGCAACGCCGCCGACCGAGCAGGTGAAGGAGATCATCGGCAGCGGCCCCTTCCGCTTCAACATGGCGGAGGGCGTGCCGGGCGTTCGCTTCGTCTATGATCGCTTTGCCGATTACGTGCCGCGACCGGACGGCACCCCGAGCTGGACCTCCGGCCCGAAACGCGTCTTCGTCGAGCGGGTCGAATGGAACGTCACGCCCGACCCCGCGACCGCCGGCGCCGCCTTGCAGAATGGCGAGCAGGACTGGTGGGAGGTGCCGACCGCCGACCTCCTGCCGCTGCTGAAGCGCGACCGCAACATCGTTCTGGACAACCTGAATCCCACGGGCCTGATGGCCTATGGGCGTTTCAACCACCTCTTCCCGCCCTTCGACAATCCAGGCATCCGCAAGGCGCTGGTCGGCGCCATCAACCAGGCCGACTACATGACGGCGGTGACCGGCACCGACCGCAGCCTGTGGCGCGACAATATCGGTTTCTTCCCGCCGGATACGCCCTTCGCCAGCGATGCCGGCATGTCCGCCCTCACCAGCCCGCGCGACCTGGACAGGGTGAAGCGGGAGATCGAGGCGGCCGGCTACAAGGGGGAGAAGGTGGTGCTGCTGGCGGCCACCGACTTCCCGACCATCAATGCGCTCTGTCTGGTCGGCAACGACATGCTGAAGAAGGCAGGGATGAATGTGGAATACGTCGCCACCGACTGGGGCACGGTGGTGCAGCGGCGCGCGAGCATGAAACCGTCGGAGGAGGGCGGCTGGAATATCTTCTTCACTTTCTGGACCGGGCTGGACGTGATCAATCCCGGCGTCAGCCAGGTGATTCGCGGCAATGGCAGAAGCGGCTGGTTCGGCTGGTCGAGCATTCCGAAGCTGGAGACGCTGCGCCAATCCTGGTTCGACACGCCGGAACTGCCGGAACAGCAGCGCATCTGCCGAGAGATCCAGGAGGTTGCCTTCGAGACAGTGCCGACCCTGCCGCTCGGCCAGTACTTTCAGTCCACCGCCTACCGGAACACCTTGACCGACGTGCCGAAAGGCATGCCGCTATTCTGGAATCTGAAAAAGAAGGGATGAGGCGGTCCAATAACCGGAGGGCCTGGAGCCGTGCATCGGCTGGCCAGACAAGGCGGCGCCGGCATGGGGTAAGGACGGGGAGGTCCCGCCCGCCCCTTGCGGCGGAGGGCGCTTCAGGCTCCTATCCGGCTTGGCGCACCATATGGCGCTCCGGGAGACAGAAATGTACCGACGTACCCTGATGGCAGCCACCGCCGCGGCGGCGGTCCTGCCGCGTTTTGGCATTGCGCAGCCCTCGCAGGCCCGCACCCTGCGGATGGTGCCCCAGGCCAACCTCACTAGCATCGACCCGATCTGGACCACCGCGAACATAACGCGGAACCACGGGTTCATGGTCTATGACACCCTCTACGGCCTGGATGCGCAATTCCGTGCGCAGCCGCAGATGGCCGAGGGGCATCAGATTGAGCAGGACGGGAAGCTGGTCACCATCACCCTCCGCTCCGGCCTGAAATTCCATGATGGCGAGCCGGTGCGGGCCGCCGACTGCGTCGCCAGCATCGCCCGCTGGATGAAGCGCAACCCCACCGGCCAGAAGCTCGCCGGCGTGCTGGACGCGATGGAGGCAGTGGACGACCGGCGGCTGCGCTTCCGCCTGAAGCGGCCCTTCCCCATGCTGATTCGTGGGCTGGCCAGCCCGACGAATCCGGTCTGCTTCATCATGCCGGAGCGAATCGCAAAGACGGACGCCTTCACCCAGATCCGCGACGCCACCGGCAGCGGCCCCTTCCGCTTCAAGGCGGACGAATTCAATTCCGGCAGCCGCGTCGTCTATGAGCGCAATCCGGACTACGTGCCGAACCCGAACGGCCAGCCCAGCCTGACCGCCGGCCCCAAGCAGGTGCATTTCGACCGCGTCGAGTGGCACATCATCACCGATGCCGCCACCTCCGCCGCCGCGCTGCAATCCGGCGAGATCGACTGGTTCGAGCAGCCGCCGCCGGAGATCCAGCAGCTCTTCGCCCGCAACCGCCAGATCGTGGTGGAGGCGATGGATGAGCTGCCGCTGACCGGCATCCTGCGCTTCAACCATCTGCACCCGCCCTTCAACGACAAGAAGATGCGGCAGGCGATCCTGCCGGCAATCGACCAGGCGGACTACATGGCGGCGGTGGTCGGGCCGGACCCGAAACTCTACAAGACCGGTGTCGGCTTCTTCACGCCGGGCACGCCGATGGCCTCCGATGCCGGGCTCGGGCCGCTGACCGGGCCGCGCAGCATCGACAAGGCGAAGCAATTGCTGAAGGAGGCCGGCTATACCGACCAGCTCATCCGCCTGATCGGGCCGACGGACATCCTGGCGCCGGCCGCGCTGACCCAGGTGGGCGGCGACATGTTCCGCCGGCTCGGCGTGAACCTGGACTTCGTGCTGAGCGACTGGGGCACCGTGGTGCAGCGGCGCACCAGCCGGGAGCCGCTTGACAAGGGCGGCTGGAGCGTCCTCTACACCGCCTTCTCCTCCTTCGAGTTCCTCGATCCGGCGGCGCATACCCCGCTGCGCGGCAACGGCTCCGCCGCCTGGCCGGGCTGGCCGACCATCCCGCGGCTGGAGGAACTGCGCGACGCCTGGTTCGAAGCGCCGGACCTCGAGGCCCAGAAGCGCATCTGCCGCGAGATGCAGGAGGTGGCGATGGACGAGCTGCCCTACATCCCGGTCGGTGCCTACATGTCCAACACGGCGCTGCGGAAGAACCTGCAGGGCCGGATCCCGGGCTTCGCCATCTTCTGGAACATCCGCCGGGTGTGACGCGGCGGAAACGGGCGGGCCGGGCGAGGGGATCCCACACCCGGCCCGCCCGGACCAAAAATGAACAGGGAGGAAGCGTGATGAAGCGACGCAGCCTGTTGCGGGCCGCCGGTGCTGCGGCCGTGGCCGGGGCGCTGCCGTCGCCGGCCCTGTCGCAGGGCGCGGCGGCGCGGACCCTGCGCGTGGTGCCGCAGGCCAATCTCACCAGCCTGGATCCGGTCTGGACCACCGCTGTCGTCACCCGCAATCACGCCTTCCTGGTCTATGACCAGATCTGCGCCCAGGACTCCAAGGGCGAGATCAGGCCGCAGATGGCGGAGGGCTGGACCACGGAGCAGGACGGGAAGGAATGGACCTTCACGCTCCGCCCTGGCCTG
>CALGVL010000102.1 GCA_937930165.1 uncultured Acetobacteraceae bacterium | reverse complement strand
CCCCCGCCGCGGCGGGCCGCATCCATGCGCCCGCCAAGAACAACAAGAAGGACCGCGCCGTGGCCGCAGAGAAGTCCCAGAACGTGCAGGACGTGTTCCTGAACCACGTTCGCAAGAGCAAGACTCCCGTTACGATCTTCCTCGTGAACGGTGTGAAACTGCAGGGGATCATTACCTGGTTCGATAATTTCTCCGTCCTGCTGCGCCGGGACGGACATACGCAGCTTGTCTACAAACATGCCATCAGCACGGTGATGCCGGGGGCGCCGATCCAGCTCTTCGACCCGACCTCCGTGCGCGAGGGCGCCACAGTGGTCCGCGAAGGCACCACCCTGACCATGAGTCGAGAGCCCAATCCTGTCTCAAGCGGCTGAACCTAGCATGCCGTCGCCAGCGAATGATCGCGGCGACGGCACCGACCCTGGCCCGACCCGGGCCGCCGTGATCCTGCCCTATGAGCGGCCGACGCGGCCCGTTGTCGGCGCGCCCGCTGAGGCCGCGCCACGCGCGGCGGAGGCCCGGTTGGCCGAGGCGGTGGGCCTCGCCGCCAGCATTGGCGTCACCATTGTCCATACCGCCATCCACCCGCTGCGGGAGCGCCGGCCCAGCACCCTGCTGGGCGAGGGCCAGGTGGCCATGGTCAAGCAGGCCGTCGCCGCGCAACATGTAACCGTCGTGGTCGTGGATGCGGCGCTGACGCCGGTGCAGCAGCGCAATCTGGAACGTGCCTGGGGCTGCAAGGTTATCGACCGCACCGGCCTGATCCTGGAAATCTTCGGCGAGCGCGCCCGCACCCGCGAGGGCGCCATGCAGGTCGAGCTGGCGCATCTGGAATACCAGCGCACCCGGCTGGTGCGGTCCTGGACCCACCTGGAACGTCAGCGCGGCGGCTTCGGCTTCCTGGGCGGCCCCGGTGAGTCGCAGATCGAGATCGACCGCCGCTTGATCGGCGAGCGCATCACCAAGCTGAAGCGCGAACTGGAACAGGTGCGGCGGACCCGCGGCCTGCACCGCCGGGCGCGGGAGCGGGTGCCCTATCCGGTCATCGCCCTGGTCGGCTACACCAATGCCGGCAAGTCCACCCTGTTCAACGCCCTGACCGGCGCCGGCGTCTATGCGCAGGACCAGCTCTTCGCCACGCTGGACCCGACCATGCGGGCGATCCGGCTGCCCTCCGGCCGCACCGCGATCCTGTCCGACACGGTGGGCTTCATCTCCGACCTGCCGACCCAACTGGTCGCGGCCTTCCGAGCGACGCTGGAGGAGGTGGCCTCCGCCGACATCATCCTGCATGTCCGCGACGTGGCGCATCCCGACAGCGCGGCGCAGCGGGCCGATGTGCTGCGCGTGCTGCACGAGATGGCCAGCGGCCCCAATGCCGCGCTGGATCCCGGCTGGGAGAAGCGGGTCCTGGAGGTGCTGAACAAGGCGGATCTGCTGGGCGGTATCGGCCAGGTGCCGGGGGCCGCGACGGATGCCGCCTGCGGCGCCATCGCCGTCTCGGCCCTGACCGGGGAGGGGCTTCCGGAACTGCGGGAGGCGCTGGATGCCCGCCTCTCGGCCGGGCTGGAGACGGTGGAATATGCCATCCCGGTCACGGATGGCGCGCGGCTCGCCTGGCTCTACCGCCATGGCGAGGTGATCGCACGGAGCGACGGGGAGGGCGCTGTGCGCGTCACGGTCCGCCTCTCCCCGGCCGACCGGGCGCGGTTCGAGCAGCCCTCGGCGTGATCCCGCGCTTCGATCATCGCGTCGCCGCGGATGTGGCCGCGCTACTGCGCCAGGCAGCGCGGGCGGAGATCCTGCCGCGCTTCCGGCGGCTGGCGGAAGGCGGCGTGCGCACCAAGAGCGGACCGCTGGACCTGGTGACGGATGCCGATGAGGCGGCGGAGAAGGTGATCTCCGCCGGCCTCGCCGCCCGCTTCCCGGGCTGCCTGGTGGTGGGCGAGGAGGCGGCCGCGGCCGATCCCGGGCTGCTCGGCCGGCTGGCCGGGGCCGAGCTGGCCTTCGTGGTCGATCCGGTGGACGGCACTGCGAATTTCGCCGCCGGCCTCCCGCTCTTCGGCTGCATGGCGGCGGCGGTGGTGCGCGGCGAGGTCGTGGCCGGCTGGATCCATGATCCGATGGGCGACGACACAGCCATGGCGTTGCGGGGCGAGGGGGCGTGGATTGAGGGCGGCTCCGGCCAGCGCGCCGATCTTCGGGTGGCAGCGCCTGTGCCGGTCGGGCGGATGCTCGGCTCGATCTCCTGGTCCTGGCTGGCGGAGCCATTGCGCAGCCGCGTGGCGTCTCGCCTGCCGCGCCTGGCGGCAGTGGTTGGGTATCGCTGCGCCGCGCATGAGTACCGGCTGGCGGCTGGGGGTCATCTGCATCTGCAGCTCTACAACCGTCTCATGCCCTGGGATCACGCACCGGGCTGGCTGCTGCACCGGGAGGCCGGGGGTTATTCGGCCCGTTTCGACGGCAGCGCCTATTCGCCGCTGCTGCATACCGGTGGCCTGATCTGTGCGCCGGACAAGGCAAGCTGGCAAGCGGCATGGGAAACGCTGCTCGGCGACTGAGCCGTCACGCCCGCTAACGGGTTGAGCCGATTCAGGCTTGGCCGTCATTGCGTTCATTTCCAAGGCACTGCCCCGCGCACAGCCGGGCACCGCGAGGGCGCAGGTTCAGTTCGCCGGGCAGGGGACTTGGCGGCCTCGCCCTGCCTGGCGAGCCCATGAACCCTCTTTGTTCTCGATCTGGTCTGCGCACAAGACCGCCTGGCGGGGCACAGCAGCGTGAAAAGCAAAATCTTCACTGAATTTGTGAAATTTTCACAAACGACCAAGGTCAAAATTTAACACCGAAACTATGGCGTTTCAGTCGGCCCGAAGTTGTAAAAATGTTTACATAAGTGGATGAAAGTCTCTTAACCAGAGAGCGAAGATGCCTTTGCGCCTCAGGATTTGCCCCGGCCCTCCGTGGCCTTCACCGCCTGCCACTCGGCTTCCATCAGCTCCAGCCCCGCATCGCCGGGGGCCAGGCCACGGGTCGCGAGGCGCTGCTCCACCTCATTGAAGCGGCGCTCAAATTTTGCATTCGCGCCGCGCAGACATTCCTCAGGGTCCAGGTCGAGCTTGCGGGCCAGATTGGCCAGCACGAAGAGCAGGTCGCCGACCTCGTCCTGCAGCCGTGCCCGGTCAGCGCCCGGAAGCTCGGCCCGGAGCTCGGCCGCTTCCTCCTCTAGCTTGTCCAGCACGGCGGCGGCATCCGGCCAGTCGAAGCCTACCCGGGCGGCACGGCGGGTCAGCTTGGCGGCGCGGATCAGGGCAGGGAGGTTTTGCGGCACCCCGGCCAGGGTGCCGGTTTCGGCCCGAGCGGCGCGTTCCTCGGCCTTCTGGGTCTCCCAGGCATGAGTCTGGGCCGCGGCGTCCCGCGCCGCGGCCTCGCCGAAGACATGGGGGTGGCGGCGGAGCATCTTGGTACTGATCGCCTCGGCCACCTCGGCAAAGCCGAAATGGCCGGACTCCTGGGCCATCTGGGCGTGATAGACGACCTGGAACAGCAGATCGCCCAGCTCATCCAATAGGGCGTTGAAATCGGGGCCGCGGCGGATGGCATCGGCCACCTCATAGGCTTCCTCGATCGTATAGGGCGCGATCGAGGTGAAGTCCTGCACCTGGTCCCAGGGACAGCCGCTCACCGGATCCCGCAGCCTGGCCATGATGGCAAGGAGTCGCCCCAGGGCGGCCTCCGGCTTCGGCTTGTCGCTCATCCATGCCTCCATTCCCGGTGGCGCCCATCAGCAGAGACGCGCAGCTTCGGCAAGGGGAGCCGGGGCAGGGAATATTCATCCGCAAGTTGCCCCGGCTTTTATCCCCATCCGCATTTGCCGCATAAGAAAGATTATGGAAAATAAACACCTGTGGATAGGCTGTGGATAGTCGTGGGGATTGGTGGCCTGGGCGCCGCGCGGCGGTCGTTGAGCCGCCCTCAGGCCCCGGGCACCTCAAGCACCATGCCGTCGAAGCCGGGCTCAATCCCTGGCGGCAGGGTCCGCAGCAGGCTGCGGTAATCCATGGCAGTGCTCATATGCGTCAGCACCGTCCGCCGCGGCTTCAGGCGGGCCACCCAGTCCAGCACCTGGTCGAGATTGGCGTGGACCTTGTGCGGCCGGAGCTGGAAGCAGCCGACAACCCAGGTATCCAGCCCCTCCAGCAGCGGCAGGCTTTCCTCGGGCAGCATCACCACATCCGTCGAATAGGCGAAGTCCCCGATCCGTACACCTAATGTATCCATGACGCCGTGGTCTTGCCGGAACACCTGCACCTGCATCCCTGCGGCCTCGAAGCACTCGCCATACTCCACCCGCCGGGGCTCCAGCGCCGGGCGGAAGAAGAAGGGCGGCGTCGCGCCCATGAAGGCGTAGTCGAAGCGGTCGTCCAGCTTGCTCAGCGTGGTCCGGGTGCCATAGGCGTCCAGCACCTTGCCGGTGATCCGGTTGACCTGCCGCAGGTCGTCAATGCCCAGGATGTGGTCCGCATGGGCATGGGTGAACAGCACGGCATCCAGCCGGGCGACCCCCACGGCGAGAAGCTGTGCCCGGAGGTCCGGTCCAGCATCGATCAGCAGCCGCCCGCCACCCGGACCCTCCACCAGGGCGGAGGTCCGGGTGCGACGGTTCCGCGGCTCGCTGGGATCGCAATCGCCCCACTCGCCGCCCTCACCCGGCCCGCCAAGCAGCGGCACGCCGCCCGAGCCGCCGCAGCCGAGAATAGTCACCCGCAGCATTCGCTCAGGCTCTCAGGAGGCCTTGCGGAACAGGCGGAAGAAATTCGCGGTGGTGATCTCCTCGATCTGCGCCTGGGTCAGGCCGCGAACCTCCGCCAGCACCTTGGCGGTATGACCCACATAGGCCGGCTCGCAGCGCTTGCCGCGCAGCGGCACCGGGGCGAGATAGGGGCTGTCCGTCTCCAGCAGCAGCCGGTCCTCCGGCAGATCGCGGGCGATCTCCCGGATCTCCGGCGATTTCGGAAAGGTCAGGATGCCGGAGAAGGAGACATAGCCCCCCATAGCGACCGCCTTCTCCGCCAGCGCCCGGCCGGAGGAGAAGCAGTGCAGCAGGAAGTCGAAGGGGCCGCCAGCCTCCCGTTCCTGTTCCAGGATGGCCAGGATGTCGTCATCCGCCTGACGGGCATGGATCGCCAGCGGCAGGCCGGCGGCACGGGCGGCGCGGATGTGCCGGCGGAAGCCTTCCTGCTGCACGTCGCGCGGCGCCTTGTCATAGAAATAGTCCAGGCCGCTCTCACCAATGCCGATGATGCGCGGATGGTCGGCCAGCGCCACCAATTCCGCCACGGATGGCATCGGCTGTTCCCCGGCGTTGTGCGGATGGACGCCAACCATCCCCCAGACATCCGGAAATCGTTCCGATATCGACTTGACGGCCGCGGCCTGGGAAACCCGGACCCCGATCGTGACCATGCGGCCGACCCCGGCTTCCCGCGCCCGGGCAACAATGTCCTCGATTTCCGCCTCGACGAAGTAGTCGAGGTGGCAATGGCTATCGACCAGCATGAGCTCAGGCCGTCTCCTCGATCTTGCGGAAGAGCGGCGCCGGCGGTGGCAGCGGGGTGCCGTCCGGCAGCGGGGTGGCCAGGGCACTGAGCCCCCTCGCCTCCTGCGGCACGCCGAGCTGGTCCAGCATCTTCGCCATGGTGTCCGGCATGAAGGGTTGCAGGACGGTCGCATAGGCACGGAGCGCCGTATGCAGGTGTCGCAGCACCGCCGCCATCCGCGCCGGGTCGGTTTTCTTCAGCGCCCAGGGCTGCTGCTGCGTGATGTAGAGATTGGCGCCGCGGACCTGCCGCCAGATCTCCTCCAGCGCGTGGTGGTATTCCTGGCGATCAAGGAAGGCCCCCACGCTGCCCACTAGGCTTTCCAGCGGCCCCATCAACGGCGCGTCCTCGGCGGCCGGGGCGACCAGCCCGGGCAGCTTCCCCTCGCAATTCCGTTGGATCAGGGACAGCGTCCGCTGTGCCAGGTTCCCCAGATCATTCGCCAATTCGTTGTTCAGGCGGGAGATCAGCGCCCGGCGGGAAAAGTCGCCGTCATTGCCGAAGGGCACCTCCCGCAGCAGGAAAAAGCGCACCGGATCCAGGCCGAATTCCTCGATCAGCTTCAGCGGGTCGATGACATTGCCCAGGGATTTCGAGATCTTCTGCCCTTCATTGGTCCACCAGCCATGGGCAAAGACCCGGCGCGGCGGCGCGATCCCGGCCGCCATCAGGAAGGCCGGCCAATAGATGGCGTGGAAGCGCAGGATGTCCTTGCCGACGAAATGCACATCCGCCGGCCAGAACTTCCACATCTCGGAACCGGTGTCCGGATAGCCGAGCGCAGTGATGTAGTTGGTCAGCGCATCCAGCCAGACATACATGACGTGGTCCGGATCGCCTGGCACCGGCACGCCCCAGCGGAAGCTGGTCCGGCTGATGGACAGATCCTGCAGGCCGGCCTTCACGAAGCTGATGACCTCGTTCCGCCGGGTCGCCGGGCCGATGAAATCCGGGTTCTCGTCATAGAAGCGCAGCAGCCGGTCCTGCCAGGCGGAGAGGCGAAAGAAGTAGGAAGGCTCCCTCACCCACTCCACCGGCGCACCGCTTGGCGCGTATTTCCTGCCGTCCCGCTCGGTCAGCTCGTCCGGACCGTAGAAGGCCTCGTCGCGCACCGCATACCAGCCCTCGTAATGGCCGAGATAGATCTCGCCGCGCCGGACCAGTTCCTCCCACAGCGCCGCACAGGCCGCCTTGTGCCGCGGCTCCGTGGTACGGATGAAGGCGTCGTTGGAGAAATTCATCCGTGCAGCGAGATCGCGGAAATGCTGGCTCACCTGGTCGGTGAAGCCCTGCGGGTCCATGCCCGCATCCTGCGCCGCCTTCTCCACCTTCTGGCCGTGCTCGTCGGTGCCGGTCAGGAAGAAGACCTCATGCCCATCCAGCCGCTTCCACCGGGCCAGCACATCGGCGGCCAGCGACGTATAGGCGTGGCCGATATGCGGCCGGTCGTTCACGTAATAGATCGGCGTCGTCAGGTAGGTGCGCGGCATGGTCCGGCTCTTCACTCTGTTGGGCCGGCCGCTGCGGTTATCGGCCGGCCGGGCTGGGGACGAGCCAGGACAGGCCGGTGAGCACGGCCTGTTTGCGGTCCAGGTTCAACCGCTCCGTCTCGTCCGCGAGGCGGCCGAGCTTGTCCCACAGGGTGGACCACTCGGCAAGCGAACGGCCCGCGATCCAGGGGGCGGCAGCCGCCCCGCGTCCGGCCTGGCGCAGTGCCGTGGCCAGCTCCCGCCGCAGCAGCCCCATGAAGACGGACAGCGCCGCCGCATCCCGCCGGCCCGCCACCCGGTCCGCGATCTCATGTGCCTTACGCGGATCGAGGCGGGGCAGTTGCGAGAGAACCTCCTCCACCATCGCCTGCAGGGCCAGCCCCTCCCCCTCCGCCAGGGTCAGGGCCCGGCCTGGGCAGCCATCGGCGATGCGGGCGAGGTCCTTCCGCTCCGCCTCCGGCCGCTCGGGCAGCCAACCGGTCAGCAGCCCGGCCATGGCCGGCTCCGGCAGTGGGAACAGGTCCAACCGCCGGCAGCGGCTGCGGATGGTGGGCAACAGCCGGTCCGGTTGGCTGCTGAGGATCAGCAGCACGGTCCGCGGTGGCGGCTCCTCCAGCGTCTTCA
Source organism: uncultured Acetobacteraceae bacterium (assembly GCA_937930165.1). Lineage (GTDB taxonomy): Bacteria > Pseudomonadota > Alphaproteobacteria > Acetobacterales > Acetobacteraceae > CALGVL01. The sequence continues at coordinate 7,075 of CALGVL010000102.1, read as the reverse complement.
GCAGGATGTTCGGCACGGCGAGGTTGTCGGCCCGCTCCGCATCCTCCATCACCACCACGCGCCAGCCGCCCTCGGCAGCGGTATGGGCCAGGAAGCGGACGGCGGCGCGGGCATCCTCGGCCCGCAGCACCTCCTTCTTGCCACTCGCCCCGGTGCTGGGGGCCAGGGTGAAGAGATCGGCATGCGCCCCGGCGGCGACGCGGCGGAAAACGGGGTGCTCCGGCGCCAGGAAGAGCGGCGCCTGGCCCGGCATCTCCGGCGGCAGCCCGGCAAGCAGCCAGCGGGCGAAACGATAGGCGAGCGTCGCCTTCCCCACCCCGGCCGGCCCGGCGATCAGCCAAGCATGGTGCATACGGCCGGAGCGGGCGGCTTCCTCCAGCGTCCGCGCCGGGTCGTCATGGCCGACCAGTTCGGGATTGGCGCGCGGCTCGGGCGGCAACATCAGGGCAGGGAGAGACGGCTTCGCACGGTGCCCAGGATGGCAGCCGCCACCCCTTCCGGCGAGTCGGTGGCGTCGATCACGGCGCAGCGCTCCGGCTCGGCCGCGACGATGGCGCGGAAGCCGTCGCGCACCCGGATGTGGAAATCCAGGTCCAGCGTCTCGTAGCGATTGGCCTCGCCACGCGCCGCGGCACGGGAGAGCCCTTCCTCCGGCTCGATGTCCAGCACCAGGGTCAGGTCCGGCCGCAGCCCGTCCAGCGCCACGTCCGCCAGGGCCTCCCACACGCCGCGCGGCACGCCCTGGCCGAAGCACTGATAGGCCAGGGTCGAATCGGCGAAGCGGTCGCAGACCACCCAGATCCCGGCTTCCAGCGCCGGGGCGATGGTCCGCGCCACATGCTCCCGCCGCGCCGCGAAATGCAGCATGCACTCCGCTATCCCATCCCAGGGCCCTGCGCCGAGCAGGAGGTTGCGGATCGCTTCCGCCCCCGGCGCCCCGCCGGGCTCGCGGGTGCGCAGCACGGGCAGTCCGAGCGCAGCCAACGCATCGGCCAGGCGGCGGGCCTGGGTGGACTTCCCCGCCCCCTCCCCGCCTTCCAGCGTGATGAACCGGCCGCGCCCGGGCATGTCAGCTACCGGAGATCCAGTGCCCGAGCACCGCCGGGATGCGCGGGATCAGGCCCAGCTTCTCCACATCGGCCCCGGCCAGCAGCGGCAGCGACATGGAAGGCACGCCCTGGCCCGAAACCTCCAGCCGCCCCAGCTCCTGCCCCTTCAGCACCGGGGCGGGGACCGGCGCCTCATAGCGCAGCCTGGCCTGGAGGTTGCGCCGCCATTGCCGCGGCAGGGTCACCACCACATCGCGCCCGCCCACCAGCGGCACGGTGCGGCGGTCGCCGAGATGCACCGGCACCTCCTCGATCACATCGGCGGCGCGGAACAGCACCACATTGTCGAATTCGCGGAAGCCCCATTCCAGTAGCCGCTCGCTCTCCTCGGCGCGGGCGCGCATGCTGGGCAGGCCATTCAAGACCAGGATCAGCCGCCGCTCGCCGCGCTTCGCGCTGGCGGTGAGGCCATAGCCAGCTTCCTCGGTATGGCCGGTCTTCAGCCCGTCGGCGCCGGGCACGCGGGAGAGCGTCGGGTTGCGGTTGTCCTGGCTGATGTCGTTCCAGCGGAAGCTGCGCTCGTTGTAGATCGGATAGTATTCGGGGAAGTCGGTGATGATGCGCTTCGCCAGCCGGGCCAGGTCGCGGCAGGTCATGCGCTGCTCCGGATCCGGCCAGCCGCTGGCATTGCGGAAGGTGCTGTCGGTCAGCCCGATCTCGCGGGCCTTCTGGTTCATCAATTCGGCGAATTGCTGTTCGGAGCCGGCGATCGCCTCGGCGAAGACCACGCAGGCATCATTGCCGGACTGGACGATGACGCCGCGCATCAGAGCCTCGACCGGGACGGTGGTGCCGACCTGGACGAACATCTTGCTGCCGCCCATGCGCCATGCCCGCTCGCTGACCGGCAATTGCTGGTCAAGCCTCAGCCGGCCCTGCTTCAGCATGTCGAAGACGATGTACATCGTCATCAGCTTGAGCATGGAGGAAGGCGGCATCCGCTCATCCGCGTTCTTCTCCAGCAGCACGGCGTCGGTGTCGAAATCCACCAGCAACGCCTGCTTCGCCATGGTGTCGAGCGGGCCGAGCGGCGTGCTGGCCGGCGAGGTAGGCGGCGGTGCCGGCTGGCGGGATGCGGCGGAGCGGGAATGCGGGCGCGGCTGCGCCAGGGCAGGAAGCGGCAGGGCGGCAGCCGCGAGCGTCGCGGCGGCAGGCAGCAACAGGGTGCGGCGCGTGGCGCCCTGGTTGTCGGCGCGAGGCGGCATGATGGGCAGGACTCCTGGGGGCATTCGCCTGAAGGGAGATACGCTTTCCGAAGGTGCCGACTCAAGTGCAACCCGCAACCGGCTCATTCCACGACGATCCTGACCTCCGGCAACCCTGCGGCAAGCACGCCGGAGACGGCGCGGTCAGCCTCATCCGGGCTTGCATAGGGGCCGAGCCGCACGCGGAACTGCTGCCCCCACCCGCTGCCAAGGGGCTCCACCCGGGCGCCGAGCCCAGCCAGCCTGGCCGCCTGGCGCTGCGCCAGGTCGCGGCGGAAGAAGGTTCCGGCCTTCACCACCAGCCGCCCCGGCATGGGTGCGCGCTGCACGACCTGCTCCGGCAGGCGCTCGGGCGGCGCGGACGGCTCGGGCGTGGCGGCGGCCGGCAGCCGCCGGGTGGCGGCAAGCTGGTGCATCCGCTCGGCACTCCGGGCGCCGGGCGGCGGGGCGAGTGCCTCGATCTCCACCGCCGCGCTCGGCGCCGCGGCGATAGGCAGGACAGCTTGCTCCACACCAGGCAGGGTGCCAGCGAGCGCCCGGCTTGCCTCCGCCTCCACCGTGATCCGTACCTGCGCCGTGCCTCCAGCTGGAATGCCGAGCAGTTCCGCCGCGCGGCGCGACAGGCCGAGGATGCGGCCGGGTTGGGCCGGGCCGCGATCGTTCACCCGCAGCCGGATCTCCCGCCCTGTTTCCAGGTTCCAGACTGTCAGGATCACCGGCAACTGCAGAGTGCGGTGCGCGCCCATGAGTTGCGCCGGGTCGAAGACCTCCCCATTCGCCGTGCGGCGCCCCGGCTGTGCATCCGGCAGCACCACGGCGAGACCGGTTTCGGTGAGGAAAAACTCCTCGCGCGGATAGGACCAGACGCCGCCCATCTCGTAAGGCTGGCCGACCATGTAGCGCGGCTCCGCCTGTGGCGGCGCGGGAGTTCGGGCGCAGGCCGCAAGCGCCGTCGCCAGGCCCAGCGCCGCCAGCCTCACGCCACCTGATCCGAGAGCAGCCCCACCGCAAGCCCGTAATTCACGGGCGAATTATAGCGGCGGATCACCCGCAGGTTATGCGCACCCAGGAAGACCTGCCCGTTGGAGCGGTTCGGCACCACCACCGTCATCTCCACCTCAGGCATCGGCCGGCCGTCGAGGCGCCGGAAACCCAGGCGTCCCCATTCCCAGGCTGGGCGGCGCGTCTCGGTATCGGCGCGGTCGAGGCTGAAGCCGGGCGGCGGCACCACCTCGAACCCCCAGGGTTCGCCCTCCCGCCAGCCGCTGCGGGAAAGGTAATGGGCGATGGAGGCCAGCGCATCGGCGCGGCTGTCCCAGATGTCGCGCCGCCCATCGCCGTCGAAATCCACTGCCAGCCGCTCGAAATTGCTCGGCATGAATTGCGGCTGACCCATCGCCCCGGCCCAGCTTCCGCGCATCCGCTCGGGCGTGACATGCCCGCCCTGAAGGATGCGCAGCGCGGCCAGCAATTCGTTTCGGAAGAAGCTGGCACGGCGGCCTTCCCAGGCGAGGGTCGCCAGCGCCTCGATTACGCTGAAGCCACCGGTGTTGGTGCCGTAATTCGTCTCCATGCCCCAGATCGCCACGATGACGCGCGGCGAGACGCGGTAGCGCGTGGCGATGGCGTCGAGCAGCCGGCGGTTCTCGGCGTAATTGCGCCGGCCGTTCTCGATGCGGGTCTGGGAGACGATGCGGTCGCGATACTGCTCCCAGCTCATCGCGCTTTCGGGCTGCCGCCGGTCCAGTTCCAGCACACGGTTATTCGGCCGGATGCCGGCGAAGGCGCGCTGCAGGGTGGCGGCCGAGATCCCGGCCCGGCGCGCATCGGCGCGTACCCCGGCGAGGAAGGAGTCGAAGCTCCCGGCCGCAAGGGCCGGGACCGGGAGGCCGGCGGAGAGACCGGGCAGTGCAGCCACTCCGCCGAGGAACAAGCGCCTTGTCAGCATGGATGCAGAGGTGCCATTTCCTGCGTTCAACCGCAACGTGAAGCATCGGCTCCCGCTTGGCCCGGCGCCACGCGGTGCTAGAGTCGGTCCGACATCCGGAGGAAACCGCAATGGTCGCCGTCACCGCCGAGCTCGCCGCCTACTGCGCCGCCCTGGACTTCGCCAGCCTGCCGCCGCAGGTGCAGGAGCGCACCCGCTTCCTGGTGCTGGACCTGGTCGGCAACATCGTGCGCGGCCGGCATGATGCGGAGAGCACCCCTGCCCTGCTCGCCGCCGTCCGGGCGCTGGGCCTCGCCGCCGGCAACTCCGCCGTCTTCGGCGACAGCGCCCGCTACACCCCGGCCGGCGCAGCGCTGCTGAACGGCGCGCTCGCCCACAGCCTGGATTTCGACGACACCCATGCCGCCGGCACCCTGCACCCCGGCGCGCCCGTGATCCCGGCGGCGCTGGCGGCGGCTGAAATGACCGGCGCCGATGGCCGCACCGTGCTCTCCGCCATCGTCGCGGGCTATGAGGTGACCTGCCGCCTCGCCCTCGCTCTGCCCGGCGGCGACCACTACGACCGCGGCTACCACCCGACCGCGACCTGCGGCGCATTCGGCGCCGCCGCCGCTGCGGCGCGGGTCTTCGGCCTGGACGCGAAGGGCATGCAGGATGCCTTTGGCATCGCCCTCTCCCAGGCCGCCGGCAGCCTGCAATTCCTGGCCAATGGTGCCTGGACCAAGCGCTTCCAGGTGGGCTGGAGCGCCATGAACGGCCTCGCCGCCGCCACCCTGGCGCGGGAGGGCTTCCGCGGTGCCTCCGAAGCCTTCGAGGGCAAGGCCGGCTTCCTCCGCGCCTATGCCCCGAACCCCACGCCCGAACGCGCCCTGCAGGATCTCGGCACCGCCTGGGAGCTGATGAACACGGCGGTGAAGCCCTACCCCTCCTGCCGCTACGGTCATGCCTGCATCGACGCCGCCATCGCGCTGCGCGCCGAGCACGGGCTGAAGCCGGAGGAGATCGAGGCCGTCACCATGGGCCTGCCCAACAAGGGCATGCTGCTGGTCGGCGCGCCTCTGGCCTACAAGCAGAACCCGCAGAATGTCGTGGATGGCCAGTTCAGCGGCCCCTTCGTCGTCTCCTGCGCCCTGGCCACCGGCCATATGGGCTGGGACAGCTACGCCCTGCTGCAGGACCCGACGGTGCGCAGCCTGCTGCCGAAGGTGACCTGCGTGGAGGATCCCGAGATCCAGGCCCTTTTCCCGCAGCACATGGCTGGCAAGCTGACGGTCCGCGCCCGCGGTCAGGAATTCGTGAAGAAGGTCGTCGAGGCGAAAGGCGAGCCCGGGAATTTCCTGACCGAGTCCGAACTCCGCGCCAAATTCCATGGCCTGGCCGATGCCGTGCTGGGGCGGGAGCGCGCGACGCAGCTTGCCGACGCGGTCATCGCGCTGGACCGCGCCGCAGATGTGAACGGGCTGATGCGCCTCGGCGCGCCGATGATGGCGGCGCGGCTGGCCGGCGAATAGGCGCATGGGCGGGCGGGGAGGCCCCCTGCCCGCCCCGCCTCAAAAGGCGAAGGAGAGAGAGAAGACCCCGAAGGTGAACGCCTTCGGCTGCGCGACGAATTCCTTCGAGCGCCAGACCTGGGTGTAACTCAGCCGGATGTTGTGCCAGAAGATGGCGGCACCGGCCTCCAGGTCGCCCACGAAGGGCCGCAGGTCGGTGTGGCGGCTGTCGCGCCAGGTGTTGCCATCCAGAAAGATGTCATGCGCCACAGCGTAGCCGCCGACACCACCGAACAGGTACCAGCCGAAGCCCTCGCCGACCGGGGCCGGTGCATCGCTGATGGCAGGGCGGATGCGCGGCACGCCGAAATCCCGCTCGAGCCCCTGCCCGATCCGGAAGCGCGCCCCGGCCGAGGCCGAAAGTCGCACCGTCCCGGCCATGACCCCGAGAGTGGGAAGCGCATCGGCATCAAGCCCACCCGGCAGCCGGGCAACCGGCACGCGCCAGATCCGCTCCGCATTCAGGTTGAACACGGGCTCGTCATGCAATTGGTAGTGCCAGCCACGGGCCTGACGGCTGCCGATGAGCGTATGCACGACATCCTGGGTCCCGCGGGCCAGGGCGCTGGGTCCCACCACGCCCAACTGCAACTCGAAGCGGTCCAGGGTGGTCCAGCTCCGCCGGTCAAGGCTGATGGTGCCATAGAGGAACCCGGCATAGGGCCGGTCGCGCGGGTCCGGGTTGGAGGCCCGCTTGTCCACGGGCGTGTACATGTTCTGCCCAATGCTGAGGCCCCAGCGAGAATTGGCGGGGCCCAGCAGATTGCCGAGCCCGTTGTCGATCCAGGCCATGAAGCCCGGCAGGTTGCCTTCAGCCGAGTTCCAACCGAACCGGAAGCCATTGGTGTACCAGCGGTCGGTGGAGGGGCCCAGCAGCGCAAAGGCATCGTTCTCGGTCAGCAGGTGAAGGGTCGCCCGCGGGTCGGGCGGCGGCAAGCTCTGTGCCGAGGCGGTGCCGGTCGTCAGCAGGCAGGCAGTCAGCGCGGCGGCGAAGAATCGCTTCATTTGTCTCTTCCCTGCGTTCGCCCAAGCATTACCTTGTGCGGCACGGGACCGGAAGAATGGCCGACCCAGTGACTTCAGGCAGCGGTCCTGAAGACTGCCATCGGGCAACCCCACCGGGGGTTCTTATCTGAACCACGCCTCCGGAGACCTCTGCAAAAGGCCTTGCTGACGCGGCTGCTCGCTGATTCGGTCCTGGGAGTCGGGGGGGTGGGGAGGCGGCGATGGCGCAGCGACGCATCGGTCAGTCCAGCCAGATCG
>CALGVL010000101.1 GCA_937930165.1 uncultured Acetobacteraceae bacterium | reverse complement strand
ACCGCCGCGGCCCGAGCCGGCGCTGCCCCTGCCGCCCCCGCCCGGCCCGCCGCCGCCCCAGCCGAGCCAGCAGGCCGGCACCGGCCAGACGCCGCCCGTGCAGAAGCCGCAGGAGCGGAGCAGCAGCGTGCTGAACACGCTGGAGCGCCTGCGTCAGGCGCAGCAACGGGAGGCGCCGACGGCGCGCCCCAACCCGCAGCAGGGCGCGCCGCGCCAGGGCGGCGGCGCGCCCTCCGGCGCGGCGCAATTGACTGCGGGCGAGATCCGCGGCCTCGCCGACCAGATCAGCGAATGCTGGTCGGTGGATGCCGGCGCGCCCAATCTCTCGGAGATCGTCGTCGAGCTGCGCGTGCAGCTCGACGGCCAGGGGAATGTCCGCAATGTCGTTCCGGCAAGCGGCATCCCCTCGGACCCGCGCGCGCGTGCGGTATATGAGTCCGCACGGCGGGCGCTGCTCTCGCCGCAATGCAACCCGCTGAAGGTTCCGGCAGCCAAGCTGCAGACGCTGATGGCCTCCACCTTCCGCTTCAACCCAAGGGGCCTTGTCCGATGATGCCCAAGCCGCCGCTGATCGGCCGCCGCGCCGCGCTTGCCACCGCCGCCGCCGCCACTCTGGTTGCGCCGGGCGTCTGGTCCTGGCCGCTGCCCGCGCGGGCGCAGCAGGCCACGCAGGGCGCGGTCATCGACATCACCAGGGCGCGAACCGACCCGATCCCGATCGCCGTGCCGGATTTCGCCGGCACCAGCCCGGAGGCGCAGCGCCTTGGCCGCGACATCGCCCAGGTCATCCTGAACAACCTGCGCAATTCCGGCCTGTTCCGCCCGGTGGAGCGCGCCGCCTACATCCAGACCGCCGAGGCCGCCGCCCAGGCGCCGCGCTTTCAGGACTGGCGCGTGATCGGCGCGCAGGCTCTCACCACCGGCCGGGCGGAGGTCGGCGGCGACCGCATCCGCGTCGAGTTCCGCCTGTGGGACGTGCTGCCGGAGCAGCAGATCCAGGGCACCGCCTTCACCGCGCCCATCGGCAACTGGCGCCGCATCGCGCATCTGATCAGTGACGTGATCTATGAGCGGCTGCTGGGCGAGAAGGGCTATTTCGACACCCGCGTCTGCTATGTGGCGGAAAGCGGCCCACGCGGCCGCCGCACCCGGCGCCTCGCCATCATGGACCAGGACGGGGAGAACCACCGCTTCCTGACCGATGGCAGCTTCGCCGCGCTGACGCCGCGCTTCCACCCGAATGCGCAGCAGATCGCCTTCATGTCCTATTTCCAGAACCAGCCGCGGGTCTACCTGTTCAACCTGGACACCGGGCGGCAGGAGGTGCTGGGCAATTTCCCGGGCATGACGCTCTCGCCACGCTTCAGCCCGGATGGGCGCAGCGTCATCCTCTCCGCCACACGCGGCAATGATGCGAACATCTTCGTGGTGGACCTGGCCACGCGGCGGGAGCGGCAGCTCACCTCCGGCGGCGGGCTGGATGTCTCGCCCTGCTTCTCGCCGGACGGGACGCAGGTGGTGTTCAACTCGGACCGGGGCGGCGACCAGCAGCTCTATGTCATGTCGGCGGATGGCGGGAATGTCCGGCGCATCAGCTTCGGCCGTGGCCGGTACGCCACGCCGGTCTGGTCGCCGCGCGGCGACCTGATCGCCTTCACCCGGATCGCCAATGGGCAGTTCGCGATCGGCGTCATGCGCCCGGACGGCTCCGGCGAGCGCATCCTGACCGAGGGCTGGGGCATGGAAGGCCCGACCTTCGCGCCGAACGGCCGGGTGATGATGTATTTCCGGGAGAGCCCGGCCCGCGACGCGCGGGGCGGCGGCTATTCCTCCCGCCTCGCCTCCATCGACATCGCCGGCTTCAATGAGCGGCAGATCATGACCCCGACGGATGCCTCGGACCCGGCCTGGTCGCCGCTGCTGTCGTGAGCCGTCCGGTGATCGCGGGGCTGGACGGTCCGGACGCCCGGGTCGGCCGGCCTCGGGGCGAGACATGTGGCTGCCGCAACATTGCCACGCTGCTGCCCGTTTTTCTTGATCGTGATGCCGGGCGGGTTGTAACGCCACTGGCGGAATTCTACGGGCGGAACGGAAGCCCGCGTTCGGAAGGACCGATGAAGCGATGATGAACACCAAGCTGCTCGGCGCGTTCGCCGCCGTTGCCCTGCTTGCTGCGTGTGAATCCAGCAGCGACCAGACTGCCGCCGCCACCGGCACGGGTGCCGCCTCCACGCTCGGCAATGGTGCCGCCCCGCGTCCGGGCAGCCAGGAGGATCTGGTGGCCAATGTCGGCGACCGCGTCTTCTTCGCCACCGACCGTTCCAACATCGCCCCGGACCAGCGCCCGGTCCTGGAGCGCCAGGCCGCCTGGCTGCAGCGCTACCCGCAGGTGACGGTGCAGATCGAGGGCCATGCCGACGAGCGCGGCACCCGCGAGTACAACCTGGCGCTCGGCCAGCGCCGCGCCAATTCGGCACGTGACGTGCTGGTGGCGAATGGCGTGGCCGGCAGCCGCATCTCCACGATCTCCTACGGCAAGGATCGCCCGGCAGCGCTCGGCTCCAACGAGGAAGCCTGGGCGCAGAACCGCCGCGCCGTGACCGTGGTGCGCTGAGCGCCGCGTCTGGATTGCGCCGGACAGGCCTGATGCGATAGGGGCTCCCCTTCGCGCCTGCGGCGAACCGCGCCAGGGATCCTTCCCCCTGGCGGATCCGGATGGGGTGCCCGCCTGCGGCATCCCCCGGTCCCGCGATGCGCCCGACCGGAGGCCCGTGATGCGACGCGCACTCGCCACCCTGATCCTTGCCGCGCCCCTGCTGATGCCGCGGCCCGTCCTCGCCCAGGCGGAGAGCCGCGAGGGCATCTATCTGCAGAACCAGATCCTGCAGTTGCGGCAGGAGCTGGATCAGCTTCGCCGCGGCGGCTCCTCGCTCGGCGCGCCCGGCTATGTGCCGCCGCCCTCACGGGGCGGCGCCGCGCCGCAGGGGGAGCTGGTCGGCCAGCTTCTCGACCGCGTCTCGGGGCTGGAGGAGGAGGTGCGCCGCCTCCGCGGCCGGCTGGAGGAAACCGAGTTCCAGAACCGCCAGCTTACCCAGACGGTCGAGAAGCTGCAGGGTGATGTCGATTTCCGCCTGCAGCAACTGGAAGGGCAGGGCGGCGGGCGTCAGGCCTCGGCCCCGGCGACCCCGGCACCCGCCAGGCCAGCAACAACGCCCGCCGCCGCACCCCGCCCGCCGGAACGCGCCATTGCCGAGGGCCAGGCGGCGCTGGGCCGGCGGGACTATGCCAAGGCCGAGGCCGCGGCACGGGAGGTGCTCGCCGTCCGCAACAGCCCCCGCGTGGTCGATGCGCAATTGCTGCTGGCCGATGCCCTGACCGGAAAGCGCGACTTCGCCGGCGCCGCCCTGGCCTATAACGAGGCCTATACCCGTGCGCCGTCTGGTCCCCGTGCCCCGGAGGCGCTGATCGGCCTGGCCAATGCCTTCACCAGCCTGGGCAACAAGAGCGATGCCTGCGACACGCTGAACCATATGCGCAGCAATTTCCCGAACCTGCGCGGCCCGCAGGCGGATCGCGCGGCCGAGGCCCGCCGCCGGGCGGGCTGCCGCTAGGCCGGCGGCCCATGGCCGGGGCGCCGGGTTCCGACCTGGAGCCGCTCCGTCCGGAGGAATTCGCAGCGCTGATGGCGCCGCTCGGCCCTTTCGGCCCGGCGCCGCGGCTCGCGGCCGGGGTGTCCGGCGGGCCGCACAGCCTGGCCCTGGCGCTGCTGGCGCATGGCTGGGCGCGGGCCCGGGGCGGCTCGCTGCTCGCCCTGGTGGCGGATCACGGGCTACGGCCGGAGAGCGGGGCGGAGGCCGAGGGCGTCGTCGCGTTGCTGGCCCGGCAGGGCATCCCGGCGCGGCTGCTGCGCCTGGGCCTCGCCGCCGGGCCGCGCCTGCAGGAACGTGCCCGCGCCGGCCGCCATGCCGCGCTGCTGCAAGCCTGCCGGGCGGAGGGCATCCCCTGGCTGCTGCTCGGCCACCACCGGGGCGACCAGGCGGAGACCCTGCTCTTCCGGGCGCTCCGCGGCAGCGGCGAGACCGGGCTGGCGGCCATGGCCCCGGTCCGGGCGGAAGGTGCGGCCCTGGTCCTGCGCCCGCTGCTGGGGGTGCCGCCGGCGCGGCTGGAGGCGGTGCTGACCGAAGCCGGGCTGGAGCCGGTCCGCGATCCGAGCAATGCCGATCCGCGCTTCGCCCGCATCCGGCTGCGTCAGGCGCTGGCGGATGCGGGCGGGACGGGGCCGGAGGTGGCGGCGCTGGCCGAGGCCGCCACCGCTTTCGGCCGCCGCCGGATCCGCTTCGCCGCGGCCATCGCCGAACGGTTGGCCGCCGCCGCCCGCCTCTATCCGGAAGGTTTCGCCGAGATCGACCCGGCCGTGCTGGGCGGGGACCGGGTGGCCGATGCAGCGCTGGCGGCCCTGCTGCGTATCATCGGCGGCGCCGGCTTCGCCCCGCGGGAGGCGGAGGTGGCGGCGCTGCGCCGCCGGGGCGGAGGCACCCTCTCCGGGGCTTGGCTGCGTCCCGCCGCCCGGGGCTGGCGCCTGCTGCGGGAGCCCGGCGCCGTGGCGCCGCCTGTCCCGGCGCGCCGCGGCGCGGTCTGGGACAACCGCTTCCGGCTGACCGGCGAAGGCGATCCGGATTGCAGCCTTGGCGCGCTCGGGGCGGAGGCCGGGGCCCTCGGCCATGCCGGCCGTGTGCTGCCCGTCACAATCCGTGCAAGTCTTCCGGCCATCCGGCGCGACGGCGCGCTGGTCGCGGTGCCCTCCCTGCTTTATCCTGACGCCGCGACCTGCGCGCCCTTCGCCCTGGTCTTCGCTCCGGCGACCGGTCCGGCCACCGGATAGGGGATCTGCGCGAAGTGCGCCGGTAGCGGCCATTCAATGTCGGGGCTTCCGACCTTATCTGGATGGGGCCGGGGGCCGGGGGCATCGTGCCCAGGTTGTTTTGTCCGGACTGGAGCCCTGGCGGGAACGGGATAGGCATCGGTGAATAATTTCGGCCGGAATCTGGCGCTCTGGGTCATCGTGGCACTGCTGCTGGTGGCCCTCTTCAACCTGTTCCAGCCCAGCGGCTCCGGCCAGCGCGGTGCGCAGCAGGTCGCCTATAGCGACTTCCTCAACGAGGTCGGCGCCGGGCATGTTCGCGACGTGGTGATCCAGGGCCGCACGGTCAGCGGGCAGCTCACGGATGGGCGCACCTTCCAGACCTACACGCCGGAGGACCCGTCCCTGGTCAGCAAGCTGACCGAAAAGGGCGTGCGCGTCGTTGCCCGGCCGGAGGAGAGCGAGGTCAACCCGCTCTTCCACTACCTGCTCTCCTGGTTCCCGATGCTGCTGCTGATCGGCGTCTGGGTCTTCTTCATGCGCCAGATGCAGTCGGGCGGCGGCCGCGCCATGGGCTTCGGCAAGTCCCGCGCCCGGCTGCTGACCGAGAAGCAGGGCCGCGTGACCTTCGAGGATGTGGCCGGCATCGACGAGGCCAAGGGCGAGCTGGAGGAGATCGTCGAGTTCCTCCGTGACCCCCAGAAGTTCCAGCGCCTCGGCGGCAAGATCCCGAAGGGCGTGCTGCTGGTCGGCCCCCCGGGCACCGGTAAGACGCTGCTCGCCCGCGCCATCGCCGGCGAGGCGAATGTGCCCTTCTTCACCATCTCCGGTTCCGACTTCGTCGAGATGTTCGTGGGCGTCGGCGCCAGCCGCGTGCGCGACATGTTCGAGCAGGGCAAGAAGAACGCCCCCTGCATCATCTTCATCGACGAGATCGACGCGGTCGGCCGCCATCGCGGTGCCGGCCTGGGCGGCGGCAATGACGAGCGCGAGCAGACCCTGAACCAGATGCTCGTCGAGATGGATGGCTTCGAATCGAATGAGGGCGTCATCCTGATCGCCGCCACCAACCGGCCGGACGTGCTGGACCCGGCGCTGCTGCGTCCCGGCCGCTTCGACCGGCAGGTGGTCGTGCCGAATCCGGACGTCCAGGGGCGGGAGAAGATCCTGCGCGTGCACATGCGGAAGGTGCCGCTGGCCGCCGACGTGGACCCGAAGGTGATCGCCCGCGGCACGCCCGGCTTCTCCGGCGCGGATCTGGCCAATCTCGTGAACGAGGCGGCGCTGCTGGCCGCTCGCACCGGCCGCCGCACCGTGGGTATGCACGAATTCGAGCAGGCCAAGGACAAGGTGCTGATGGGTGCCGAGCGCCGGTCCCTGGTGATGTCCGAGGACGAGAAGCGCATGACCGCCTATCACGAGGCCGGCCATGCCCTGGTTGCCCTGCACCTGCCGGAATGCGACCCGGTCCACAAGGCAACCATCATCCCGCGTGGCCGGGCGCTCGGCCTGGTCATGTCCCTGCCGGAGGGCGACCGCTACTCCAAGCACAAGTCCAAGCTGCTGTCCGAACTGGCCATGGCCATGGGCGGCCGCGTGGCGGAGGAGCTGATCTTCGGTCCGGACAAGGTCTCCAACGGCGCCGCCGGCGACATCAAGATGGCGACCGACCAGGCGCGCCGGATGGTCACGGAATGGGGCATGTCCGATAAGCTCGGCATGATCGCCTATGGCGAGAACAGCCAGGAGGTCTTCCTGGGCCATAGCGTGACCCAGTCCAAGAACATCTCCGAGGCGACGGCGCAGCAGATCGATGCCGAGATCCGGCGGATCATCGACGAGGCCTATGCCCGGGCCAAGCAGATCCTGTCCGAGAACATCGACGAGCTGCACCTGCTGGCCAAGGGCCTGCTGGAACACGAGACCCTCTCGGGCGACGAGATCCGGCAGGTGATCCGCGGTGAGCCGGTGGTCCGCAACCGCCCGGACGAGCCGGCGCCGGCCGGGCGCGGCAGCGTGCCGAGTTCCGGCCGGGCCGCGCCGCGGCCGGGCACGCCCCCGGGCGGCCTCAACCCGGCCCCCGCGCCGGGGACCTGAACCGCCGCCGATCCAAAGTGAGCGAGAGGTGGATCGAGCCGCTGGGCCTGGTATCCGGCCCGGCGGCTTCCCATGCGGTGCGGAACGGCTTTGGCCTGCCCCTGCAGGGCGGGCCGGCTGCCTTCCTGCTGGCCCGATTGATCGAGGACGGCGCCGACCGCGGCGTGGTCCGGGTCGAGGACATCCCCGGCTCCTGGCATGACCTGCTGGAGCCGCTGACCCGCCGCCCGCCGCCTTTCGCCGGTATCGGCGAGGATGCCTTCGCCCGGCCGCTGGTCATGGGCATCGTCAATGTCACGCCGGACAGCTTCTCGGGCGACGGACTGGCCATGGATGTGGCTGCCGCCATCGCGCAGGGGCACGCCATGCTGGCGGCGGGGGCGGACATCCTCGATATCGGTGGCGAATCCACCCGGCCGGGCGCCGAGCCGGTGCCGGTGGAGGAGGAGATCCGCCGTGTCCTGCCGGTGGTGCGGGAATTGGCCAAGGCCGCCCCGGTCTCCATAGACACCCGCAACGCCGCCACCATGGAGGCGGCGCTGGAGGCGGGGGCGGAGATCGTCAACGACATCTCCGCCCTGCGGCATGACGGGGCGGCGTTGAGCCTGGTCGCCCGGCAGCAGGCGCCGGTGGTGCTGATGCACATGCTCGGCACCGATCCCCGCACCATGCAGCAGGATCCGCGCTACGCCGACGTGGCGCTGGAGGTGGCGCGCTTCCTGCGCGACCGGGTGGAGACGGCGGAGCGCCTCGGCATCCCGCGCAGCCGCATTGCCGTGGATCCCGGCATCGGCTTCGGCAAGACCGTGGCGCATAACCTGGAACTGCTGGACCGGCTGCCGCTGCTCGCCGGGCTCGGCTGCCGCATTCTGCTCGGCGCTTCCCGCAAGAGCTTCCTCGGGCGGATCGCGGGAGAGAAGCTGGCGGGCCGGCGGGTTGCGCCCAGCATCGCTGCCGCCCTGGCCGGGGCCGCCCGCGGCGCCACCATCCTGCGGGTGCATGACGTGGCGGAGACGGTGCAGGCGCTGCGCGTCTGGGAAGCCTGCGCCACCGGCGCCCCGGCTCTCTAAGGGATCAATGGACCATCCGGTGTGGCCGTCGTAATCAGTTTGGACGTCTCTCGACATGGGCGTTGCCATGACCTCATCCGCTGTCCAGCCTGCACGGCGCCTCTTCGGCACTGATGGCATCCGCGGCACCGCCAACCAGGCGCCGATGGATGCCGCGACCGCACTCCGCCTGGGCCAGGCGGCGGGGCGCTTCTTCAACCGCGGCACGCACCGGCATCGCGTGGTGATCGGCAAGGACACGCGGCTTTCGGGCTACATGCTGGAACCGGCGCTGACCGCCGGCTTCATCGGGGCGGGCATGGATGTGGTGCTGGTCGGTCCGCTGCCGACGCCGGCCATCGCCCTGCTGACGCGCAGCCTGCGGGCCGATCTCGGTGTGATGATCTCGGCCAGCCACAACCCCTTCGAGGACAACGGCATCAAGCTGTTCGGCCCGGACGGGCTGAAGCTCTCGGATGCGCAGGAGGCGGCGATCGAGGGGCTGATGGCGGGCGACCTCTCCTCCGCCCTGGTCGCGCCTTCGCGCCTCGGCCGCGCTTCCCGGCTGGAGGATGCGCCGGGCCGCTATATCGAGGCGGCGAAGGCCAGTTTCCCGCGGCGCCTGACCCTGGAGGGTCTGCGCATCGTCGTCGATTGCGCGCATGGCGCCGCCTACAAGGTGGCGCCCATCGTGCTGTGGGAATTGGGGGCGGAGGTCGTCTCCATCGGCGTCGCGCCGGACGGGTTCAACATCAACAAGGGCTGCGGCAGCACCGCCCCGGCGCAACTGGCCGAATTGGTGCGGGAGCGGCGGGCGGATCTCGGCATCGCCCTGGACGGCGATGCCGACCGGCTGGTGCTGGTGGACGAACGCGGCAACCTGGTGGATGGCGACCAGATCCTGGCGCTGATCGCCGACTCCTGGCATGCCGAAGGGCGGCTGCGCGGCGGTGCCGTGGTGGCGACCGTGATGTCGAATATGGGGCTGGAGCGCCATCTGAAGGCACGCGGGCTGGAATTGCTGCGCACTGCGGTGGGCGACCGCTATGTGGGCGAGCGGATGCGCGAGGTCGGCTGCAATCTGGGTGGCGAGCAGTCCGGCCATATGATCATGAGCGACTTCGCCACCACCGGCGATGGGCTCATCGCCGCGCTGCAGGTGCTGGCGGTGCTGGTGGAGGATGGGCGCCCGGCCAGCGAGGTCTGCCGCCGCTTCGCGCCGCTGCCGCAGCGCCTGGTTAATGTGCGCTACAATGGCGCCTCTCCCCTGAAGGACGAGGTGGTGCAGCGTGAGATCGCGGCGCAGGAGGAGAAGCTCGGCACCCGCGGCCGCGTGCTGATCCGCGCCAGCGGAACCGAGCCGGTGATCCGGGTGATGGCGGAAGCGGAGGACGAGGCACTGGTGGAGGAGGTGGTGGAGAGCCTGGCGGAAGCGATCCGCGCCCGGGCGAGGGTTGCCGCATGAAGGGACGCGTCCTCATCGTCGCCGGTTCGGATTCCGGCGGCGGCGCCGGGATTCAGGCGGACCTGAAGGCGGTGACCGCGCTCGGCGGCTTCGCGGCAACGGCGATCACCGCGCTGACGGCGCAGAACACGCTCGGCGTGCATGGGGTGATGCCGGTGCCGGTGGAATTCATCCGCCAGCAGATCCGGGTGGTGCTGACCGATATTGGCGCCGATGCGCTGAAGACCGGCATGCTGCATGACAGCCCGACCATCGAGGCCGTCTGCGACGAGATCGCCGCCCATGCCCCCGGCGTGCCGCTGGTGGCCGATCCGGTCATGGTCGCCAAGGGCGGGCACCGGCTGCTGCAGCCCGATGCGGTGGAGATGCTGAAGCGGCGCCTGCTGCCGCTCGCCACCCTCATCACACCGAACCTGCCGGAGGCCGAGGTGCTGTCCGGCATGGAGATCCGCGACGAGGCGGCGATGCGGCATGCGGCGGAGATGCTGCTGACCCTCGGCGTGCCGGCGGTGCTGCTGAAGGGCGGGCACCTGCCCGGCGATCGCCTGGTGGACCTGCTGGTGACCGAGGCCGGCATCGAGCGCTTCGAGAACCCGCGCGTCGAGACGCCGCACACCCATGGCACCGGCTGCACCCTGGCCAGCGCCATCGCCGCCGGCCTGGCGCAGGGCATGGCGCTGCGGGAGGCGGTGGCGCGGGCGCGGGCCTATGTGCGGGCGGCGATCGCGGCGGCGCCGGGCATCGGCCAGGGGCATGGGCCGCTGGACCACGCCGTCACGCTGGATCCGGCACGGCTGGAGGCGCTGGCATGAGGCTGCCGCTCTACCTGGTGGAAGCCTTCGCCACCCGTCCCTTCGAGGGCAATCCGGCCGCCGTGGTGCCGCTGGAGCGCTGGCTGCCGGATGCCATGCTGCAGGCCATGGCGGCGGAGCACAACCTTTCCGAAACCGCCTTCCTGGTGCCGGAAGCCGGGGGCGGCTGGCATCTCCGCTGGTTCACCCCGGCGACGGAGGTGGAACTCTGCGGCCATGCGACCCTGGCCAGCGCCTTCGTGCTGGCGACCGAACTGGGCCAGCCCGACCCCTTCACTTTCCGCACCCTCTCCGGCCCCTTGCGGGTGGAGCGGGAGAACGGGCGCTTCGTCCTGGACTTCCCCGCCCGCACCGCAACGCGGGTGGAGCCGCCGGCCGGGCTGGCGGAGGCGCTCGGCGCCACGCCGCGCGAGGTCTGGAGGGCGCGCGACTACATCTGCCTGCTGGACAGTCCGGCGCAGGTGGCGGCGCTGGCCCCGGACCATGCGCGGCTTGCTGCGTTGCCGGGGCCGGAGCGGGTCATCGTCACGGCGGGGGGTGGGGACGGTGTGGACATCACCAGCCGCTACTTCGCGGTCAAGGTCGGCGTGCCGGAGGATCCGGTGACCGGCACGGCGCATGTCCAGCTTGTGCCCTTCTGGGCGGCAAGGCTGGGCCGGGACTCGCTGGTCTGCCGCCAGGCGAGCAGGCGCGGCGGGACGCTGTGGTGCGAATTGCGCGGTGATCGCGTGCGCATGGGCGGCACGGCCGTGCTCTACGCCCGGGGCGAGGTGATGCTGCCCGAATGACGGGCGCCGCCCGTCCGAGGCGCCATCCGGGCGCGGCGCGGTATCAGGCCGGGCCGCGAGCCGGCTCATGCCGGCGCCCGCCCGCGAGCAGGCCGCGCGGCAGCGGTGGCAAGGGCTGCGGATAGATCAGGGCGCGCGCATCGGCATAGGGACCCTCTGCATAGGCGCCGAGGCTGGCCAGCAGGCCCTCCACCGGATCCATGGCGCCCGGCACGCGGCTGAGCAGGTTCAGCAGGAAATAGCGCCAGGGGAAACCGTGCCTGCCCTCGCGCCGCGCCCATTTATAGGCGCGCCCCGCCGCGCGGCGGAAGGCAATGGGGCCGAGCCGCGGCGCCAGTTCCGGGAAATCCCGAAAGAAATGGTACAGCGCCAAGCCATAGTCATGCATGGTCTGGTGCTTCAGCCCGAGCATGATGCGCCCGTCATCGGCCGCCGGGCCGAAGGCGAGGTCGGCGTCCAGCAGGGCGAAGCGGCCGATCCGCGCCACCCGCAGCGCGAGCGAGTAGTCCTCGACGAAAACCCGGGGGTCGCAGCGGCCGGCGCGTTCCACCGTGGCGCGGCGATAGAGGGTCTGGCTGGTGCCGGACCAGCCATGGGCCACGGTCGGCGGCAGGGGATCCGCCACCAGCCGGGGCGTGACGCCCTTCCAGGTGGCCGGCACGGCGGCAAGGTCCGGCGGGTCCCGGTAGTAGCGCATGCGGCCGAACACCGCATCCGCCCCAGTGGCCTCCATCACCTCGATCAGCCAGTCGGTGGCGCCGGGCGGCAGCAGGTCGTCCGAGCCGAGCAGCTTGATGTAGTCCAGCCGCGCCACGGCGAGGCCGGCATTGGTTGCAGCGGCGGGGCCGGCATTCGCCTGCTCGATATAGATGCAATCCGGCCAGTCGCGGGTCAGTTCGCGCACGATGCGCATCGAAGCGTCGCGGGAACCGTCATCGACGAAGATGAACTGCCGGGGGCGGCCGCGGGCTTGGTCGCGCAGGTGCTCAATGACGCCGGGCAGGTAGCGTTCCTTGTTATAGACAGGGCAGACGAAGGAAACACCTGGCGGCATTCGGACAGCCTTGGAGAAGGTCGAGCAGCGCGGCCGGTCCCGCGGTGACTAACGATTTCGCGATCTTCGTCTGGTAGGAAAGCAGGGGCCGGCTGTCCAGTCGCCGGCTATCGGCCGGCTGCCCCTTCCGCAGCGGGTGCGAATGGCGGCAGCGTTGCCCTGTGACGATGCTGCCGGAAGCTCCGCCCCGCTTCGGGTTGCGTCACGCTCCGGTCGCGAAGCGCCGCCCTTGATCGCGGGGGGCGCCTTCGCTAGCTGTTCCGGCGGGCCACGCCCCCCCACCGGGGCGCATCTGCTTCTGGAAGGGAGCGCATCATGGCGAGCACCGCCCCCAAGCCCGGACTCCGTCCGGCCAATCCCCAATTCTCCTCCGGTCCCTGCGCCAAGCGTCCCGGCTGGACGCTGGAGGCGATCTCCGGCGCCATGACCGGCCGCAGCCACCGGGCCGCGCAGCCGAAGGCGCGGCTGGCCGAGGTGATCGAGCGGTCCAAGGCCATCCTCGGCATGCCGGAGGGCTGGCGTCTGGGCATCGTTCCCGCCTCCGATACCGGGGCGGTGGAGATGGCGCTGTGGTCGCTGCTCGGCGCCCGCGGGGTGGATGTGCTGGCCTGGGAAAGCTTCTCCAAGGACTGGGCCACGGATGTCCTGAAGCAGCTCAAGCTGAAGGATGCTCGGGTGATCGAGGCGCCCTATGGGAAGCTGCCGGACCTCTCGGCGGTGGACTGGTCGCGGGACGTAGTCTTCGTCTGGAACGGCACCACCAGCGGCGTGCGGCTGCCGGATGGCGATTTCATCCCGGCAACGCGCGAAGGGCTGGCGATCTGCGACGCGACCAGCGCTGCCTTCGCCATGGACCTGCCCTGGGACAAGTTGGATGTCGTCACTTGGTCCTGGCAGAAGGTACTGGGCGGCGAGGGGGCGCATGGGATGCTGGCGCTCTCGCCCCGCGCGGTCGCCCGGCTGGAGTCCTACGTCCCGTCCTGGCCGCTGCCGAAGATCTTCCGCATGACCAAGGGCGGGAAGCTGAATGAGGGCATCTTCCGGGGCGAGACGATCAACACCCCCTCCATGCTCTGCGTTGAGGATGCGCTGGACGGGCTGCGCTGGGCCGAATCCGTCGGCGGCCTGCAGGGGCTGATCGCGCGCTCGGAAGCGAATCTCGCCGCCATCGCCGGTTGGGTGGCGCGCACGCCCTGGGTGGATTTCCTGGCCGAGGCGCCGGAGACGCGTTCCTGCACCTCCATCTGCCTGAAGATCGTAGCGCCCTGGTTTGCCGCCCTGGCCGCCGATCAGCAGGCGACGGTGGCAAAGAAGCTCGCCTCGCTGCTGGAGAAGGAGGGCGTTGCCTTCGACATTGGTTCCTATCGTGACGCGCCGCCCGGCCTGCGCATCTGGGGCGGTGCCACGGTGGAGACCAGCGATATCGAGGCGCTGCTGCCCTGGCTCGACTGGGCCTTCGCCCAGGTGCAGCAGGAATTCGCCAAGGAGGCCGCCTGATGGCCCCGCGCGTCCTTATTTCCGACAAGCTCTCCCCCGCCGCCATCGAGATCTTCAAGCGGCGCGGCATCGCCGTGGATTTCAAGCCCGGCCTACCGCCGGCGGAGCTGCGCGCCATCATCGCCCCTTATGACGGGCTGGCGGTGCGCAGCGCCACCAAGGTGACGCGTGAGCTGCTGGAAGCGGCACCGAACCTGAAGGTGGTCGGCCGTGCCGGCATCGGCGTGGACAATGTGGACGTCACCAGCGCCACCAATCGCGGCGTGGTGGTGATGAACACGCCCTATGGCAACGCCATCACCACGGCCGAGCACGCCATCGCCATGATGTTCGCCCTCGCCCGGCAGATCCCGGAGGCGAGCGCCAGCACCAAGGCCGGCAAGTGGGAGAAGAACCGCTTCATGGGTGTCGAGCTCTTCGGCAAGACGCTCGGCCTGGTCGGCTGCGGCAATATCGGCTCCATCGTCGCCGACCGCGCCGTGGGACTGAAGATGAAGGTGATCGCCTTCGACCCCTTCCTCTCCGAGCAGCGAGCCCTGGACCTCGGCGTGGAGAAGGTGGACCTGCCGGAGCTGCTGGAGCGCGCGGATATCGTCACCCTGCACGCCCCGCTGACCGAGCAGACGCGCAACATTCTCTCCCGCGACAACATCTTCCGCATGAAGAAGGGGGCGCGGCTGATCAATTGCGCCCGCGGCGGCCTGGTGGACGAGGCGGCGCTGTATGACGCGCTGAAGCAGGGCCATCTCGCCGGCGCCGCGCTCGATGTGTTCGAGACGGAGCCGGCCACCGAGAGCCCGCTCTTCGCCCTGGAGAATGTGGTCTGCACGCCGCATCTCGGCGCCGCGACGGCGGAGGCGCAGGAGAATGTCGCCTTGCAGGTGGCCGACCAGATGGCCGACTACCTGCTGACCGGCGCCGTCAGCAACGCCATCAACATGCCCTCCGTCACCGCGGAGGAGGCACCGCGCCTGAAGCCCTATATGGAGCTGGCGCGGCTGCTGGGCAGCATGGCCGGGCAGTTGACCGCGGTGCGGGACGGCGCCATCCGCGCCATCCGGGTGGAGTATGAAGGCGCGGCGGCGGAGCTGAACCGCAAGCCGCTGACCGCCGCGGCCCTGGCCGGCGTGCTGGCGCCGCTGATGGGCGCGGTGAACATGGTCAATGCGCCGGTGGTGGCGCGGGAGCGCGGCATCGAGGTGGCCGAGACCACCCATGAGCGCCGCGGCGAATACCAGACCCTGCTGCGCCTGACCGTGGTGACGGAACGCTACGAACGCGCCGTCGCCGGCACGCTCGTCGCCAATGACAAGCCGCGCCTGGTCGCCATCAAGGGCATCGCGGTGGAGGCCGACTTCGCGCCGCACATGCTCTATGTGACCAACCAGGACAAGCCGGGCTTCATCGGTCGCTTCGGCATGACCCTGGCGGAGGCGGGGATCAACATCGCCACCTTCCATCTTGGCCGCTCGGCGCCGGGCGGCGATGCGATCTGCCTGGTCGGGCTGGACGCGCCGATGCCGGAGGCCGTGCTGGCCGAGGTGCGTCGCCTGCCACTGGTGGTACAGGCGACACCGCTGGCCTTCTGAGCCCGCCACTCACGCCGAGGTGACGCGCTTGCGGCATGCCGAGGGCGCTAGCCTCGGTGCAGAGGGAGGGCGCCATGGCGGATGACGAATTCCGGGCCACCAACCGGGTCTTCGAGGAAGAGGTCATCGGCCGCGGCGACTTCGGCGCGCTGGAGCGGGTCTATACGCGGGAGGCCCGCATCCTCCCGCCCGGCGCGCCCATGGTGACGGGCCGGGCGGCAATCGCGGAATTCTGGCGCCAGGCTGCCGCCGCGCTCGGGGTGAGCGCCGCGAAGCTGCATACCGTGACGCTGGAGGTGAACGGCGACACTGCGCAGGAGGTCGGCCGGGGCGAGCTGACCCTGACCGGCGCTGAGGCGCCGGCCGAGGTGAAATACGTCGTCCTGTGGAAGCGGGAGGACGGCGCCTGGAAGTGGGACGTGGACATCTGGAACACCAACGCCTGAGGCTTGGCGTCAGCGCCCCTGGAAGACCGGCGGGCGCTTCTCCATGAAGGCGCGCAGCGCCTCCTTGTGGTCCTCCGTCTCGCGGCAGCGCATCATGCCGATGGCCTCGGCATCCAGGGCCTCGGCCAGGGTGCCTTCCTCCGCCACCTTCATGTTGCGCTTCATGTAGCGCCAGGCGACGCGCGGCCCCTGGCCCAATTGGCGGGCCAGCGCCATCGTCTCCTCGCGCAACGCCGTATCCGGCACCACCCGGTTCACCAGGCCGAGCCTCTCCAGCTTCGCCGCATCCAGCATCTCGCAGGTGAAGTAGAGCTCCCGCGCCCTGGCCGGCCCGACCAGCCGCGCCAGGAAGTAGTGGCCGCCGAAATCGCCGGAGAAACCCATTTTGGCGAAAGCGGTCGTCATCCGCGCGCTCTCCCCGGCGATGCGCATGTCGCAGGCCAGGGCCAGGGACATGCCGGCCCCGGCGGCCACGCCGTTCAGCATGGCGATGGTCGGCTTCGGCATCTCATGCAACAGGCGGGAGCATTCCATGCGCGCGCGCAGTTCATCCGCCCCGGCCTCCGGCGTGGCGGGCGGCGGCTTGGCCCCGGTGGCGCGCGCCTTCATGTCCCCGCCGGCCGAGAAGCCGCGCCCGGCGCCAGTCAGCACCACGCAGCCCACCGCCGGATCGGAGGCGGCCGCCTGCAGGGCCCGCAGCATCTCCTCCATCATGCTCCCGCCGAGCGCGTTCAGCACATCCGGCCGGTTCATGGTGAGCAGCACCACTCCTTCCGCGCTCTCGACCAGCAATTCAGGCTGCATGGACGCTTCCTCTTCCGATCTCCGAACTGGATCCTACACCCGGACCACATGCTAGGCTCCACCGCAAGATCGGGAGGAGGACGCCATGAAGGCCGCCGTGCTGCATGAGCCGAACCAGCCGCTCACTATCGAGGATGTCTCCCTGGCCAAGCCCAAGGCGCGGGAGGTGCTGGTCCGCACCGCCTATGCCGGGCTCTGCCACAGCGACCTGCATTTCATCGAGGGTCTCTACCCCCACCCGCTCCCCACCGTGCCCGGCCATGAGGTCGCCGGCGTGGTGGAGGCGGTGGGCGAGGAGGTCACCTATCTCCGGCCTGGCGACCATGTGATCGGCTGCCTCTCGGTCTTCTGCGGCCATTGTTCGCAATGCAGCACCGGCCATCCGAATCTCTGCGAGAACACGGAGGTGAAGCTGCAGCCCGGCATCTCCCGCCGCCTCTCCTGGAGGGGCGGTGAGGTGATGCACCAATTCCTGAACCTCTCCGCCTTCGCCGAGCAGATGCTGGTGCATGAGAACGCGCTGGTAAGGATCGACCCGGAGGTGCCGCTGGACCGCGCCACCCTGGTCGGCTGCGGCGTTATCACCGGCGTCGGTGCGGTATTCAACACGGCGCGGGTGGAGCCGGGCTCTTCTGTTGCCGTCATCGGCTGCAGCGGGGTCGGGCTGGCGACTGTGAACGGCGCCGCCCTGGCCGGGGCGGAGCGCATCATCGCCATCGACCGCCTGCCGCAGAAGCTGGAACTGGCGAAGCAAATGGGCGCCACCGACACCATCCTGGTGGGCAATGACGATCCCGTGCAGCAGGTGCGCGACCTGACCGGCGGCGGCGTGCATTATAGCTTCGAGGCGCTGGGCCTGAAGCAGACCGCGGAACAGAGCTTCTACATGCTGCGCCCCGGCGGCACCGCGACCATCATCGGCATGATCCCCTTTGGCACGAAGATCGAGCTGCACGGCTTCGACTTCCTGCGGGAGAGGAAGATCCAGGGCTCCTCCATGGGCTCCAACCGCTTCCGCGTGGACATGCCGCGGCTGCTGGGCCTCTGGCGCCAGGGCCGGCTGCACCTGGACCACCTCATCACCGGTACGCTCAGGCTGGAGGAGATCAACCAGGGCTTCGCCCGGCTGAAAACGGGCGAGGTGGTGCGGCAGCTGATCGCCTTCTGACCCAGGCTAGCGGCGCGGCCGGTCCAGCCGGGCAATCTCGGCGGCGACGGCGCCGGCGGCCTCCGCCGTGCGCGGCAGGCGCGGCATGGCGGACAGCCGTGCCAGCGTCACCAGCGGCCCGGCGGTGAAGGCGGGGCTGCTCAGCGCCGCCTCCGCCTGGGCGCGGCTGCCGGCCCGCAGCGCCACTGCCGCGCGGCGCAGCGCCTCGATCACCAGCGCCGGCTCGGCCTGCGGCGCGATACCGAGGAAGCCGCGCATCTCCGCCCTGGCGGCGTCCAGCTGCTGCAGCACGGCGGGATTGACCTCCGGCGCATAGCGCGGATTGGTGCGCAGCTCGCTCGCCAGGAATTCGAGCTGCTCCGCCGCGACCGCCGCCTCAGCCGGATGGCCGGCCCAGCGGCTGGTGTCGCCAAGGTTGCGTGGCGCGTAAAGGGCAGCGCCACGCACCGGATCGCCGATGCCGAACAGGTAATTGGCGGTCGGGTCCCAGGCGCAGCCCGAGATGAGCAGCAGCAGGAGCGGCGCCAGGGCCGCGCGTGGGATTCGCATCATCCCTTCCATCATCGCATGGCGGGCGGCTTCACGAAATGGTGGGGCGGCCAGCGCCACCGGAAGCGTGCGGAACCGACCGGCGTTCGGAACCGGTCGGCAAACAACGGAAGGCGACGATGCGCGGCATCCTGCTTTGGCTCCTTGGGATTCCCATCCCGATCATCA
>CALGVL010000100.1 GCA_937930165.1 uncultured Acetobacteraceae bacterium | reverse complement strand
CCGCCAGCAGCCGAACTGGCTGGTGCGCCTGTTCGACTGGAAGCCCTTCCTCGTCTTCATGTGTATGCTGCCGGCGGTGGGGCTGCTGCTGGTCTTCCTGACCTATCCGCTCGGCCTCGGCATCTGGCTGGCCTTCACCGACACCACCATCGGCCGCAGCGGCCGCTGGGTGGGGATCGAGAATTTCGAATTCCTGTTCGAGGACCCGCTGTTCTGGCAGGCGGTGTTCTACAGCGTCTTCTATACCGGCGTCGCGACCGTCGGGAAATTCGGGCTGGGGTTGTGGCTGGCGCTACTGCTGAACAACCACCTGCCCTTCAAGAGCCTGCTGCGCGCGATCATCCTGCTGCCCTGGATCGTGCCGACCGTGCTCTCCGCCATCGCCTTCTGGTGGATCTATGATCCGCAATTCTCCATCATCTCCTATGTGCTCGTGGACAGGTTGGGGTGGCTTGATCACTACATCGACTTCCTCGGCTCCGCCTGGCCGGCACGCTGGTCGCTGATCGCGGCCAATATCTGGCGCGGCATTCCTTTCGTGGCGATCACGCTGCTGGCAGGGCTGCAGACGATCTCGCCCTCGCTCTATGAGGCGGCGCTGCTGGATGGATCCACGCCCTGGCAGCGGTTCCGCTACATCACCTTCCCGCTGCTGCTGCCGATCCTGGCGATCGTGATGACCTTCTCGATCATCTTCACCTTTACCGATTTCCAGCTCGTCTATGCGATCACCCGCGGCGGCCCGGTGAATTCGACGCATCTAATGGCGACGCTGGCCTTCCAGCGCGGCATCCCCGGCGGGCAGCTCGGCGAGGGCGCGGCGATCGCCGTCGCCATGGTCCCCTTCCTCGTCTTCGCCACGCTGTTCAGCTATTTCGCTCTGGCCCGGCGGAAGTGGCAACAAGGAGAAGGCAATGACTGACCGGCCGGCGCAGGAGGCACGTCCATGAGCGAAGCAGTCGCCAGCGCGGAGGAACCGCGCGCCACAGCCACCGTCGCCCCGGAGGCGATGTCCTGGGACAGCCGGGCGCGGCGGGTGGTGGTCCTCTACCTGCCGCTCGCCTGCTTCGTCATCATCCTGCTCTTCCCCTTCTACTGGATGACGGTGACGTCCTTCAAACCGAATGCGGAGCTGTATGACTACAAGACCTACAACCCGTTCCTGATCGCCTCCCCCACTCTCGACCACATCTACAAGCTGCTGTTCGAGACGGCCTATCCACGCTGGCTGCTGACCACCATGACGGTGGCAGTCTGCGCCACCTTCCTCTCGCTCTTGTCCAGCACGCTCGCGGCCTATGCGATCCAGCGGCTGCGCTTCAAGGGCAGCCAGTATGTCGGGCTGGCGATCTACCTGGCCTATTTGGTCCCGCCTTCGATTCTGTTCATCCCACTGGCGACCATGGTGTTCCAGCTCGGCTTGTTCGACAGCCCGCTGGCCTTGATCCTGACCTATCCGACCTTCTTGGTGCCCTTCTGCACCTGGCTGCTGATCGGCTACTTCAAGTCCATTCCTTACGAGCTTGAGGAATGCGCGCTGATCGACGGCGCGACCCGGCTGCAGATCCTGACCCAGATCACCTTGCCGCTGGCGGTACCCGGGCTGATTTCGGCCGGCATCTTCAGCTTCACCCTCTCCTGGAACGAGTTCATCTACGCCCTCGCCTTCATCCAGAGCAGCGAGAGCAAAACGGTGCCGGTGGCGATCCTGACCGAGCTCGTCTCCGGCGACGTCTATCAGTGGGGCGCGCTGATGGCGGGATCGCTGCTCGGCTCCCTGCCGGTAGCGATCTTCTATTCCTTCTTCGTTGATTACTATGTGTCCTCACTGACCGGCGCAGTGAAGGAGTGATGAGACCTGCGCGCGGATACATTTAGCCGCGCGTTCTCCTGCCTGATTCGCTGCTTCTGTCCGGTGATGGAGGAGGGCATGGCGTGACAGCGGATCGGGCAGGAGCACCTCATCGCACCTGCCGAGCCGCGCTCCGGAGCAAGGCTGACCGAACTGTCTGCCCTGACCGGCCGGGCGGAAATAGGCCGTAGCCTGCTCGGCATCCCGGTCGCGACGAAAGGCAAGCTCAGCCGCACTCGCACGAAGTCCCCGTGCAGCGCGTCCGCCGCAGCATCGAGACGATGTTCTGCACCGGGAAGCGCGGCTACCGCCTGCGGCGGCTGCGCTGGCCCGGCCGCACCAATGTGGCGCGGCCGGTCAGACTCGCAGCCATGGCCCATAAGTTGCGGCGGATGCTCCCCCCTCTGCATGCCGGGCGCAGCCTGATCGGGGAGGAGTCTGTCCAAACCGCCGCAACCGGCGCCTCAACGACCCGCAAACATGGAAGGCGCGGCCCTATGGACGCATCCGCGCACAGGTCTCATCAGTCCGCATATTGCCCTGCTGCCTGGATCAGCGGCCGCCAGCGCGCCACCTCCTCGGCCAGGAAGCGGCGGTGGAATTCGGGCGTCGCCTTCTCGGCGGAGACCGGATCGGTCACCAATTCGGCATAGCGGTTGCGCAGCTTCTCGTCTTGCATCGCCACCTGGATTGCGGCGGAAAGGCGCCGCGTGACCTCGTCTGGCAGGCCGCGCGGGCCATAGAGCGCGTGCCAGACCGTGATCTCGAAGCCCGGCAGCCCGGCCTCGGCAGTGGTCGGCACGTCCTCGATCCCCGGCACGCGGCGCGGCGCCGTCACCGCATAAGCCTTCATCCGCTTCTCCCGCAGGAAGGGGACGGAGTTTGTCGCCTGCTCGCAGGCAAGGTCGATGCGGCCGGCCATCAGCTCGGTATTGGCCGGGGCAGAACCGCGAAAGGCTACCGTCGTCACCGCCGCGCCGGCCGCCGCCTGCAACAGGGTCCCGCAGAGATGGTTGGACCCGCCGAGCCCCGAATGGCTGAGATTCAGCGCCGTGCCCTTGCGCCGGATCTCCTCCAGCAGCCCTTTCAGATCCGCGGCCGGGAAGTCGGGCCGCGCGACGATGGTCATGGGCGTTTCGCTGACCAGGCCGAGCGGCGTGAAACTCTCCTGCACGTCATAGGGCAGCCGGCGGTACAGCGTGGCCGAGGCGGCATGGCCGATATGATGGATCAGCAGCGTATGGCCATCCGGCCTGGCCTGCGCCACGCGTCCCGCGGCGATGGTGCCGCCGGCGCCGCTGACATTCTCCACCACCACGGTCTGGCCGAGTTCGCGCCCCATGATCTCGGCCAGCAGGCGCGCGATCAGGTCGGTCGGCCCGCCGGCAGCGAAAGGGACGGTGATCGTGACCGTGCGGTTGGGGGTCCAGCGGCCCTCCCCTTGGGCCAGGGCGGCGGGAGCCAGCAGAAGGGCAGGCGCCCCGGCTAGCAACTGACGGCGGTTCATCCGGCTTCTCCCAGGCATGTTCTACGCAATCGCATGGGCGCAGCGAGGCTGGCGGGCTTGATCCCCCGATCAGCTCGGCTCCAGCCCGGCTTCCTTGGCCCGCATGGTCAGCGTCTCGATCTGGCCACGCAGGAAGGTATGGAAATACTCCGGGGCGCTGCCGCGCGGCGCATAGCCCAGCCGGCCGAGGCGCTCGCCGAGTTCCGGCAGTTGCAGCACCTTGTTCAGCGCCGCATTGGCCCGGGCGATGACCGGCGCCGGCGTACCGGTGGGCACGGCCATGCCGAACCAGAAGATGAATTCGAAGCCCGGCAGCACGGCGGCCACGGGCGGGATCTCGGGTGCCAGCGAGAAGGGCTGCGCCAGGGTCACGCCCAGCGCCCGCACCTTCCCCTCCCGGATCTGCGGCATGCCGGCCGCGAAATCGGTGAAGGTGCTGTCGATGCGGCCGGCGATAACATCGGTCAGCGCCTCCGGCCCGCCGCGATAGGGCACCGCCGTCATTTCCACCCCCGCCATGCGCGCCAGGGTGGCGGAGGCGATATGCGCGCTGGAATTGCCATGGCTGTAGGTGAGTTGCCCCGGCCGCTGCTTCGCCAGCTCGATCAGCCCGCGCAGGTCCTTCGCCGGATGGTTCGCCGGCACCACCAGGATATAGGCGGTTTCCGAGACGAAGCCGATCGGCGTGAAGTCGCGCAGCGGGTCATAGGACAGGCGGGGCACCAGATAGGTGTTCAGCGCGCCATTGGTGGTGCTCAGCACACACCAAGTATAGCCGTCCGGCGCCGAGCGGGCGGCCGAATCAGTGCCCACCACGCCATTGCCCCCCGGCCGGTTGTCCACGATGACCGGCTGGCCCAGCTCCCGCCCGAGCGGCTCCGCCAAATGGCGCATCAGCGTGTCGGTGACGCTGCCGGCAGGGAAGGCGACGACCAGGCGAATCGGCCGATCAGGCCATTTGCCCACCGCACCGGCGGCCGTCGCCGTCAACAGCAGCGGCGCGGCAAGGGCCGCGCGGCGGGTGACAGGATTCATCGTGACGTCTCACTCCGTCCACCCAGGAAGCGGTGGATCTCCGTGTTGTCGGCCTTGGGCCCGAGGGCCGCGACCGCTTCATTCCACAGGTTCCGGCACAGCGCCAGCGCCCGGGCATCGAATCCCGTCTCGGCGGCGATGGCGCCGGCCGTCTCCAGATCCTTGCGCATCAGGCCAAGCTGAAAGCCGCCGGCGTAGCGCCCCGGCAGGATCTCCTGCTTCACCTTGGTCTCGGTGGCGACATTGCGGCCGGAAGAGGCGTTCAGCACATCGGCGAAGATCCCGAGATCGAGATCCAGCCGCTCCGCCATGCGCAGCGCCTCGGCGGTGGCCAGCAGGCCGGCGGCATAGACGTAATTATTCAGCGCCTTCATGGCATGTGCGCTGCCGGTCGCGCCGGTGCGGATCAGCGTCTCGCCCATGTCGCGCAGCACCGGCTCGGCCTTGGTGAAGGCTGCGTCATCGCCGCCGACCATGATGGCGAGCGTCCCTGCCCTCGCCTTCACCACACTGCCGGAAACCGGCGCATCGATCAGCGCCGCGCCGCGACCGGCCGCGGCGGCCGCCAGCCTCCGCGTTTCTCCCGGCACGGAGGAGCCCATGTCGATGACAAGCTGGCCGGGCCGCAGCACAGCCAGCAGCCCGCCCGGCCCTTCCATCACCTGGGCCACAATCCGGCTGTCGGGCAGCATGGTGATGATGACGCCGCAAGCCTCTGCCACCTCGGCCGGTGAGTCCGCGAATCGCAGTCGGCCCGGTGCGGCGTCCTCTGCCAGAGCCTGCCGTGCCGCCTCGGCCGGGTCGCAGGCGACCAGGGCGCGGCCCTTGCGCAGCAGGCAGCGCGCCATGGGCAGGCCCATCATCCCGAGGCCGATGAAACCGACCGGCGCGGCGGCATCCGTGCTCGCCATTCCCGTCCCTCCCCTTTTCCGCGGCGATGTTCCGCCCCGGCGGCCGGGTTGGCAAGCTTCAGGCGGTCAGCTGTACCGCTCCTCCAGCCATGGGTCGCCGTTGTTGTGGTAGCCGCGCACCTCCCAGAAGCCGGGACGGTCGGCGCCCAGCAGCTCGATGCGCGTCACCCATTTCGGGCTCTTCCAGAAGTAGAGGCGCGGGATGACGACACGCACCGGGCCGCCATGCTGGCGGGTCAGCGGCTCGCCCTCCCAGCTATGGGCCAGCAGCACTTCGTCGCGGGCGAATTCCGCCAGAGGGACATTGGTGGTGTAGCCGTCATAGCTGGTGAAGGCGACGAAGCGCGCCGCCGGCTTCGGCCGCGCCAGCGCCAGCAGATCCGCGGCCTTCACCCCCTGCCAGCGGTTGTCGTAGCGGCTCCATTGCGTGACGCAGTGGATGTCGTTCACCGCCTCGGTCTGAGGCAGGGCCATGAAGTCGTCCCAGGTGAGGCGCAACGGCGCCTCCACCAGCCCTTCCAGCCGCAGCCGCCATTTCTCCTTCGGCACATCCGGCTGCACGCCGAGATCGAGCACCGGCCAGTCCTTCACCAGGGTCTGGCCCGGCGGCAGACGGTCCCGCGCGGGATCGGCCGTGGTGCCGGTCAGCAGCCGGCCCTCACGGGCCCATTCCTGCTTGCTCTCGATCAGCTTTTCCCTGATCCGGCCGGTCAGGGGGATGTCGTCATCCTCGGCCATCGCATCTCTCCTGCCCGCCACGGGTGCCGGCGGGCCGCGGGGCCCCTAGCCCTTCTCCCGCATCAGCCGGGCCTTGTCGCGCTGCCAGTCACGCTCGGCGATCGCCGCGCGTTTCTCGTACTTCTTCTTGCCCTCGGCCAGGCCAAGCAGCACCTTGGCGCGGCCGCGCTCGTTGAAATGGATCTCCAGCGGCACCAGGGTCGCGCCCTCGCGGGTCACCGCCCCCGTCAATTCGCGGACCTGGCGGCGGTGCAGCAGCAGCTTGCGCGGCCGGCGCGGCTCGAACTTCGCCATGAAGCTGCCG